>CAZIHB010000120.1:0-6857 GCA_964538535.1 uncultured Hyphomicrobiales bacterium
TCAGCCATCTTTATTACTGCAGCGACGGAGGCGTTCCCGCAGAATATAGTTGTGAGCGAGTATTACAACAGCTTCAACCAGATAACGGAATGGACCGAGCTCGTCGTGACAGGCTGCATTCCGAACCTCGCGGGATATTACCTGAGGGACAACAGTTCCGAGGATAAGTGGCAGGGAGGAGTCAGGTTCAAGGACTGCCCCCTTTGGAGGAACCTGGCGCCCGGCACGATTATCGTGATTAATCATCGCGGAAGAGACGAGATAGACGTTGAAAAAAATGACGGGTATATTGAAATCGGAGCTGAGAACGAAAATTACTTCGAGAAATATACCGAGACGGGCAATGAACTCGAGTGGAACGTTTCGGCACTCAATCTGAACGGCGACCACGATATAATCGAAATCCTCGATGCCGGAAAGAACCATGTGCACTCCCTGAGCCACAATTGCCAGGCAAGGGCATATTTCGGGGCTGTTCCATACCCCAAAGCCAATTACACATCGAGCATAGCTACGGGGATGAGCGTGAAGGTGGTGCCGGGGACAAGCCTTGATGATTACGGCAGCGCACCCGGAAAAGACAAGGCCGGTGCTTTCGACCTGCATATCAGCAAGGGCTTCCCGAACAAGGAAAATTCCGGCAAGGAGCTAAATCAGCAATTTTGGCGTCAGCTCCGGCAGCCCGACTGGCCGGATAAGTACGCGTCAGCGACATTGAGCACTGAAGGGGCGCACGTTGAATGGGGCCCTGCCGTTCCCGGAGAATGCGGGATACACGGCTTCCTGCTCGTCCGCGTGAAGAGCGATCTTCTCGCGATGCTGAGCGATCCGGTTGACGGCGTGACGTATTACCCGGGCGACAAACTGGGGGCAGGCGTGGTGCTGGCAAGCACGACCGGAGATATTCAGGCATTCGATGATAAAGCGTTCCCCTGCGGCGAGCATCATATATATAGAGTTTACCCTTTCCGCTACGTGGCTGACAACCTGAACCGCGATGACGACCCGAATTACGGCAGGGGACGCTCGTATAACGAGAAAGATTGCGCGCAGACCGACGATGTTTACCGCGCTGCCATCGAGGCACCAAATCTATATACAAGCGGCGGCGTCGTAAAATTCTGCGAAGGGGACAGCCTGATCATTCATGCCCAAAATATTGACAAGAACCGTACTACCTTCACCTGGTATAAAGACGGGAATCCGATTGAGAGCAAGTGCAGTGATTCACTCTGCGTGAAAGCTCCCGGTGAGTACAAGCTTGAAGTGAAGGGCGGCGGGTGCGAAGCGAAGTCTTTCGGAATTGTTATTGCCATGCTGCCGAAAGTAACGGCGTCACTGCGGATCAAGTCCGGAAACGATTGGATACCTGTCACACGTGATACTCTTATTTCCGTCTGCGAGGGTAAAGAGCCGCTTCTGAGAGTTGATGGCGGCACGAAGTGTTCATGGTTCAAGGATGGGTATAAAATTCTTGACGGCTCGAGAGAATACCAGACGACCGGGAACGGGGAATACCTCGCCCTTGCCAGCAATGACGGGTATTGCCCCGATTATACTCCCGTCATTCGGCTGAATATCAGGAATATTGGCTTTAAATTAAGCAGCGGAAGCCTGGTGTTCGATAGCAAGGATTCTCCCATGCAGAATCTTGTGATCACGAACACCGGCAGCGAAGAATTGGAGCTTGCAAAAGAAAACTTCGTGCTTTCGCCCGCGTTTTCGATAGTTCCGCCCGGCCCGCCCTATCAGGTGCCGCTCAATGGCAATCTGCCGATAAAGATCAGATTTGATCCGGTGAGTGAAGGAGTGACGGAAGGCACCATGACGATCAATGCCGAGTGCGACAATTTGAAAAGCGTCGCACTGACCGGAGTGAAGAGAAAGGATACGGAAACGATCGTGAAAGCATCTCTTGAAGCAGTGGATTTCAATTTTATTACATTTTGCGTGGTTGACGGCCGAAGAGACACGACAATCACCGTAACATCGAGCGGCAGCGACACCTGCACACTGATGAAGCCGGCCAATCTCGTGTATTTCACGGTTGACAGCCCTAACTTCGATTATAAGTTGCCGCCGAATGACAGGGTTGATTTGAAAATATCATTTAAAAGCCCTGCCGTGGGAATTTATTATGAAACTATGCTTCTGCCCTATAAGCTGAGTTCGAAATCAACTATCGACACGCTCAGGGTGGTTCTGAAAGCAGAGATCGTCAGGCCCGAGATCACGTTTGAAAGCGATACATGGAATTTCCCCGTAATTCCGGAGTGCGAGCAGACTTCCGAGATGAAATTGAAAGCGACGAACACCGGCAAAGTGAAGCTGGAGATAAAAGAAAATCCGTATGATCAGCGGCTCGAATTTCTTAATCTGCCGTTTTCGCTCGAGCCAGGCGATACAAAGGAACTTTCGGTCAGGTGCCTGAATATCACGGGCACCCAGGATTTCAGCTGTTCTTTGATTTATGATCCATGCACGTGCATCAAGTTTATAAAGGTTCACGTCGTGAAGGAAGGGATGAGCGTCACCCTTCAGAAAACCAGGCTGAACCTTGGCACGGTAGTAAATTGCGGCAAGGACACTATTGTGAAAGATTCGATAAGGCTCGTCGTTGCCGGAACAAAAAGCGCACGGGTAACAAAAATATCAGGCCTGAGCAATTTCAAGACAAATATCTATGAAGGGCAGCTGCTCGGCGACACTAATTATGTCGTTATAACATTTCGTGGAAACAAACCCGAGGGAAAATATTCAGAAAAGATGCAGATTGAGTTCGAGCCCTGCGATTTGCACAAAACAATTGATATTGAAGCAGCAGCTGGAGCCTCGAATGTTTATTCCACGGCACGCTCGATTAATTTCGGCCTTGTCGCATCGGGGGCCGAATCGCGCAGACGGCTCGTTATAAGGAACGATGGCAGTCTGCCCGCGGTCGTGTCATCGATCACGGCCCCGGGAGCATATTTTACTGCAGCTGACGGAATGCCGGGGCTGCCTGTCAATATTCCTCCGCGTGACAGCTTCGAGCTGGCGCTGAAGTACCAGAACCCGAACGCCGGAGAAATAAACACCTCGGAACTGAAATATTATGTTTCCTCCCCCTGTCCATTCGAGGATATAATCGAGCTCGAGGGCAGCACCATGCCGATCGGTAAGCAGTATGCAAGGGCAGTGCTGCCGGAATCACTCAGTGCCCGCGCGGGAGACGTAGTGCCCCTTAACGTCGGGGTAAAACCTGTTGGCGAGTCATCACCGGACCTTGCCAGGATAGAAAGTGCGGAAATATACCTCTCGTATGATCCGACACTGCTCTATCCCGAGAGCGTGAAGGCCTGCAGGGGCATCTCGCCGGCTCCGTCGGACATTTCAATCGTGGAGAATTCGCCCGGCAATGCCAAAATATCGATCACCTTCCGGGACGGTTCGCGCTTTAGTGATGAACCCTGGTTTGCTGCCGAAGCTCGCGCACTGCTTGGCAGAAGCCTGAAGTGCAATATCGTGATAGACAGTTTTCTCGTCAGGTCTAAGATTCCGGTCGTTATCGAAACAGATACGACAGTGTTCAATCTTCAGCCGAGATGCCGCCCGGACGGCAGCCCCGTCGGCAGCGGGGAACTCCCTGCCATCACTGTGAAGCCCGTCTGCTGCGGCCCTGATATATTCGAGGTTGCTTATACTCTTCCGGCCGACTGCAATCTGACGCTGAACGTGTATAACAGCATCGGGATGAAGGTGATGAACGTGTTCAGCGGCAGGCAGAAAAGCGGCCGACACACGGATATTCTCAATGCATCCGAGCTGCCGCAGGGGAGCTACTTCATCAGGATGGATGCCGATGGCGAGACGCTTTCGGAGAGGATTTATATTCTGAAATAGTGGGTGAGACAGTGCTTTAACGTTCCCCGCGCCCTCTCGGCGGGCTGCAGGGAGTGTTTTCAATTTTTTTTTACCGGGGTAGTTGTTCTGACTGCCCCGAACGCCCGGCTTATATATTAATAAGATTGATTATCCGGCCCGTTGGAGCGGGTGCAGAGATTAATTTATGTTTTTTCCATAAAATGATTATTTTTGTCAATTGGATTGTTCTATAAAATCAGAAATGAAAACGGCAGGGCTGATGATCGAGAAGTGGGAGACGACGGGCGAGAAGTTGCTGTGCGATTTGAAGATATTCAAAGCATACGAGAAGCGTCGCAGGAATTTGTCGGTTGGGAAGGAAGGCATATTTACCGTGCTGGATTCAAATGACTGGGTGAACGTGATTCCTGTCACTTCCTCGGGTAACATTCTGATGGTGGAGCAATACCGTCATGGCACTGACAGCGTGACAATCGAGATACCCGGCGGGCTTATCGAGCCGGGGGAAGACGCGTGCGCGGCCGGGAAAAGGGAATGCACGGAAGAGACGGGGTACTGCTCTGAGTCCGAACCCGTGCTTTTGGGCTGCTCGCTGCCCAACCCTGCATTTTTGAACAACCGCTGCACGAGTTACGCGGGGTGCGGCGTGGAGAAGAAATATGATCAGAAACTGGACAGGAACGAGGACATAAATATATTTTAAGTGCCACCGGCGCGCGTCAGGGAGATGATTGAATCCGGCAGGATCAATCACTCGGTTATCCTGACGGCGTTTTTTTATTATTCAATGAAATTCGGATTATAAACGTAGAAGAAGAAATGGGAAAAATAATCACAATAGCTAATCAGAAGGGCGGAGTCGGGAAAACAACAACTTCAATCAATCTTTCGGCTTCTCTTGCCGCGACTGACAAGAAAGTGCTGATGGTGGATATCGACCCTCAGGCCAACGCGTCGGGTGGTGTCGGGGTTGACACGAAGCTTATCGATAAAACAATATACGAAGTGCTTGTCAATGCTCTCGATCCCGAGGAAGCAATGCTTGATACGGCCATGCCGAACTTGAAGCTTCTTCCCTCGCACATCAACCTTGTCGGCGCGGAAATTGAGATGGTTAGCGTGCCCAACAGGGAACTCGTTCTAAAAACAAGACTTCAGAACATAAAAGAAAAATTTGACTATATAATAATCGACTGCCCGCCTTCGCTGGGCCTTCTGACGTTGAACGCGCTTTCAACGGCAGATTCGGTGCTGATACCGGTTCAATGCGAGTATTATGCTCTTGAGGGGCTTGGCCAGTTGCTCAACACTATATCCATAGTGAGGTATCATCTGAATCCCGAGCTCGATATCGAGGGCGTGCTGCTGACGATGTACGACAGCAGGCTGAGGCTTTCCAATCAGGTGGTGGAAGAAGTGAAGAGGCATTTCGAGGATCGCGTGTTCAAAACCCTGATCACGAGGAATGTCAGGCTCTCCGAGGCACCGAGCCACGGCAAGCCGGTCATACTTTATGATGCCTTGTGCTCCGGGGCGCAGAATTATCTCGAGCTTGCAGCCGAGATAATCCAGCGAAACTCGAAAAATTAATAAAGCTTGGTAACAATTTTTTTTGATATATCAGATGCAAGCAAATATGAAAGCGAAGACGGGACTCGGCAAGGGGCTCGGCGCATTATTGACAAACGTTGAGTTCACCAAAGAAAAGGGTATCAACCTGATACCTCAGGGCACGCCCGAGAATGAAGATCAACTTGCGGCCTCCAAGGCATTAATCAAGATGATCGAGCCTGACCAGATACGGACAAATCCTTATCAGCCGAGGCATGACTTCGATCAGGCCGCCCTCGATGACTTGAAGAACTCAATAATGAAGCACGGGCTGATCCAGCCAATAACCGTGCGCGTGGGCATGTCGGGCTACGAGCTTATATCGGGCGAGCGCAGGCTGAGAGCCTCCAGAGCCGCCGGGCTGAAGGAAGTGCCCTGCTATGTGCTCGACGTCCAGACTTCGGAGCAAATGCTCGAGATGGCTATCATCGAGAACATCCAGCGCGAGAACCTGAATCCCATTGAAATAGCCAATGGCTATCAGCGACTGCTGGAAGAATGCCGCTACACCCAGGAGCAGGTGGCCGAGCGGGTCGGCAAGGACAGATCTACGGTGACTAACTTTCTGAGGATACTCAGGCTGCCGGAAAGCTTGCAGGAGATGGTGAGAGAAAAATCTTTAAGCATGGGCCATGCCAAGGCACTTCTCGCTCTTGACGACCATGCCAAGATGGTGGCCGCTTCGAGGGAAATCGTGGAGAACCAGCTTTCCGTGCGCGGGGCCGAAACGCTCGTCCGCGATATAATCAGCGGAAAGCGCGGGCTGAACGGCAACGGCGCGAAGCCCAAAGCGGAGAAGAAAAGCGTGGTGACCGAGGAAGACGAGATCGTGCTGAAGGACACCGAAAGCAAGCTTCGCCTGATTTACGGCACTCAGGTGCGGATCAATCCCAAAACAAAGAATAGCGGCATTATCGAGTTCGAATTTTATAACAACGAGGAATTTGAGAGGCTGGTCGAGCTCTTTTCGGCCGTGCAGCAATGAAAGAATATATGGAAAAAATAGCAAAGCATGGGATAAAGCTGAGAGTGCGATACTGCGAAACGGACAAGATGGGCGTGGTGTGGAACGGGAATTACTCGGCATATTTCGAGATGGGCCGCACGGAACTGATGCGCCATAATGGCCTGGTTTATGCAAAGCTCGAGGAAGAAGGCTATCAGCTGCCGCTGACCGAGTCATATATCAGGTATATTTCGCCTGCCTTATACGATGACGAGATCGAAGTGCAGACAACCCTCGTGATGAATGGCGGCCCGAGGATCAGGTTCGAGTATGAGGTGCTTCGAGGCGGGCAGAAGCTCGTTGAGGGGTTCACGGTGCACAGCTTTCTTAATTCAACGCTGAAGAGGCCCGTGAAGCCTCCGAAAGTATTCATGGA
>CAZIHB010000121.1:0-6723 GCA_964538535.1 uncultured Hyphomicrobiales bacterium
TTATGATTTGTTTTAATCAAATATAATAACGAAATTCCAAAAAACATAACTGTACCTTTTTTTGTTTGAGTTTAACTTAATTACTGCTGAACGAGAATTTCTTGCTTAGGTTTTGTCCGCCAAATTTGGCCATGTCCTGTGCGATAAGTTTGAATCAAAATTGGATATTCAAAATTTATCTCTCATATTTTTCCTGATTTGTTTAATTTCGCCTCTGTTGATTTTTATTTTTTTCTGGTGTGTTATGGATGTGCTCTGGTCGCCATGGCGTTCGAAATATATCGGCACTTTCAAAGAATCAGCCTCGAAGCAGGCGGAAGAATGCTTTTTTTGTGCTGCTGTTCAAGATGATAAAAATGATAAAGAAAGACTTGTCGTGCATAGAGGGAAAAATACCATCGCTTTGTTGAATAAGTACCCTTATAATAACGGGCATGTCCTTATTGCTCCAAAAAGGCATATTGGTGATATTTGCCTCCTTACTGACGCTGAATTGATTGAAATACAGATGACTGTGAAGAACACGGTCTCTCTTTTGGATGTACTTTACGCTCCTCACGGCTTCAATGTCGGGGTTAATATCGGCCGGGCCGCCGGGGCCGGGGTTCCGGGCCATATTCACTGGCATGTGATTCCAAGATGGAATGGCGATACGAGCTTCATGGCAACTGCTCTCGATACTAATGTTGTTTCGGTTGCTCTGGATGACACTTGGAGAGAGTTAAAAGTTCTCTTCGAGGAATTCAACGCCAAAAATAGCATGCTTGCTGAAGATAATTTGCCGAATCGGATAGCTCAAAAGCAGGGGAAAACTTGAAAAATATAGCTCCAAAAAAATCACTGGGTCAGAATTTCCTGATTAATCCTGCGATCTCAAGAAGAATCGTTGATACTCTTAATATAATCGACGGTGATACCGTTGTGGAAATCGGCCCCGGAACGGGCGCGCTGACTTTCATGCTTGGTGAAATGCCGATTTTCTTCTCAGCAATTGAAATTGATGAGCGCGCAATTGAGAAACTGAGTGCATTCAAGCCGAAATCAAAATCATTCGAGATTATTCACGCGGATTTTCGTGATTTTGATTTTCATAGGTTTGTTCAGAATCATTCCGAATGTGAGAAAATCAAATTGATCGGTAATATTCCTTATTATTTATCTGCCGAGATCTTTTTTAAGGTGTTCAATTCAGCTTCTTTGATTGATTCTGTTGTTATGATGGTTCAGAAGGATGTTGCCTTGCGGCTTGCGGCGAGGCCTTGCACAAAGCAGTATGGCGTGCTTACCGTGGCGAACGATCTTGTCTGCAAAACAAAAATTGCTTTTGATGTGCCGCCGGGCTGCTTTTTCCCGAAGCCTAATGTTATGTCGTCGGTGATAAAAATGGAAATGAAGCCTGATGCCATCGATGTAACCGGATTCAACGAGATCATGCCTTTCGTGAAGTCAGCCTTCAATCAGAGAAGAAAAATGCTTTCAAACGCTCTCGCCGGATTTATATCTAATAGAACGAACATGAGTATGGCTGAATTCATCGGTAATTTGCCGGCCGGAATGCAAACCTTTTTCAAGAAAAGGGCCGAAGAGCTTTCAAAAGATGATTACCTCGAGCTTTATTCGGAATGTAAAAGATTCTTTAATACTTGAAATGATAAAAGATATTAATCCCAAGCTGCTCTTCAAGTGTGATATGCGCGAAATACTCAGTATGACTGATATTTATACTCTGATCATGCTTCTCATCTATTCCGTTTTTGCTATTGTGCTTTATCCCTATGTGGCCAATGCCAATCATCTTCTTTATTTGAACTTTTTTATCGCGATCGCTTTGGTTTCAATTGCCGCTACGGGCGATAAACTAAAGGAAGTGGGGATGTTCAGGCTCTTCAGGAGGATTTATATCGTTCCGGTCGTTTATTTGATATATAGCCAGATCCAAAGCTATATCAGGGTGATTAATCCTCATGATTATGATGCTTTGCTGATAAGCTGGGACAAGGCTGTCTTCGGTGGCAATCCCACTCAATGGCTCAATGGCATTGCCAACCCGGTTCTAACAGAATATTTGCAGGCTTGCTACATGATGTTCTTTTTCCTGCCGATAATTCAGGGAATTGAACTTTACAGGAAAAAGAGGGACGATGAGTTCTTTGAATTTACCAGGATTGCGGTGTTTGCTTTCTACTTATCCTACCTGCTGTATTTATTCTTCCCTGCGATCGGTCCACGGTTCACCCTGCACAATTTTGCAAACTTGAATAACGAGCTCCCCGGAGTC
The DNA here is from genome assembly GCA_964538535.1 of uncultured Hyphomicrobiales bacterium. Lineage (GTDB taxonomy): Bacteria > Bacteroidota > Ignavibacteria > Kapaibacteriales > UBA2268 > CAZIHB01. Next base: position 2,279 of record CAZIHB010000121.1, read on the forward strand.
TTTCTGACGGGCGTTTTTCGTGATTATGTCAATACGGGAGGGGGGATCCCTCTTGGCGCTCACAATCCTGCAGAGCTCGTTAACAGGGACTGTATGCCCAGCGGGCACACGATGATTACTTTCGTCACTATCCTGCTCGCGTTCAGGTATAAAACCAAAGTGCGGTGGTTTTTGCTTATTGTCGGCTCAAGTTTGATTTTTGCCACTTTATACCTGAGGTATCATTACGCTGTGGATGTCATGGCAGGTCTATTTTTGGGACTTCTTACGTTGTTTATTGAACCAAAGTGCAAGAAAGCAATAGAAAAGCTTGGCTTCAGGCAAGCATAATTACATATAAAAAAAAGCGGAGATCGTGACCTCCGCTTTATCATCAGCTTAGTTGATTATCTTTTTGGATACCAAGGATCTTCCCACGGATCGGGAATATAAACCTGGCCGCCGCCTGAAGTGAATTGGCTATAACTCGTTACTGCGGCATTTGTCATGTCAGCGTTGTTTTGCACGCTTTGAATAACAGTTTTGTTGTCGTTGCAGATCGTGTTAATCTGATCTTGATGATATGTGCCACCCGGCATGATAAGCTGGAGGTACCAAAGGATTGCGATCATAATTTCCATAACAAACTCCCTTAAGTGATAAAACAACGGCCTTGTGCTCCTTGCAAAAAGCCCGGATTTCCTATCTTTGTTTTTTACTTGTCGATTGAAACAGAGCTGTCCTGACGCTCCGATTCTTCATTTTGGGGCGTATGAAAGAACGAACAAATGCGCTTGCGCATTTTTTTCCTGAAGTACAACGGGGAGAAAAATTAACGGATTGAATCCCTATTGTATCATCCTTGATAACATGTCAATTTACATACGTTCATCCTGAACACTTGCAAGATACAAAAAATATTCGTAATGTCAAGAAAAAAAATATTATTTTTTCCGATCGATTACAATTATTGATAAATCATCGTGCTGACGCGCCCCTGCCTGATACTTTTCGAGCATTTGGATAACTTTCAGCCCGAATTCTTTTGCCGTCAGGCCGTGTGGAACTTGCCTCAGCATATCGAAAAACCTGTCTTTCTCGAGGAATTTCCGGTTCTCATCACGCAGTTCGGTGACTCCGTCCGAATAAATAATCAGCTTATCTTCGAGGTTTATCAGGGCCTGTCCCTCCACGAAATCAAGCGAGGGGTGCAGGCCGAGCGCCGGGGATTTCGCGGGCAGCTCGGTAATGGACGATTTATTGCTTAAAACGGGCAGCATATGCCCCGCATTGACGTATTTAATTTCCCCGGATTTGCCGAGGCTGATAAGAACGAGCGACGAGAAGCTTTTCTGAGGGGTGTCGCGGCACAGGATCTTGTTCAATTTCTCTGCAAGCGCTGAAAGTGACGGCGCATCAGGGGCTATTGCCCTGATTGTGGCCTGAATTTTGGCCATTATAAGGGCAGCGCCGAGTCCCTTGCCCGAGACGTCCGCCATTGATATGCAGACGTGCGAATCCTCAATCTCGAGGCAATCCACCATGTCACCGCCAACGTCGTTTGCCGGCCTCGTGAAAAGGAATATATCCCATTCATCATCAACCGGGCATGAATCGGGGAGAAGAGAGAGTTGAATTGCGCGGCCTTCCTTCAGTTCGTCTTTTGCAAGCACCTTGTCCTTAAGTTCCAGCATCATGATAAAAACTAAAATAACAACAGCAAAAAATACCAGGTTGGGAGCATCAAGACTGTTATGCTGTCCGGCAGCACGGGCGGCAAGTGCTAAAAGACCGAAACTCAGCAGAAGCAGCAGGCGTCGCGAAGGCGGCAGCTTGAACAGCAGTCCCTTCAAAAGGTAATAAGCAAGCCTGAAGGCACCTTTCAGCCTTCCAGAGGCTCTGATTTTTTGTCGTTGCTCTTCAACGAGGAGCAATTCCTTCAAGTCTTCCCAGTCTCCTGCCAGAGTCCTCTGGAAGTCGCCCCTGCGGAGATCGTCCATTATCACGTTTACGATGTTTTTCCGCTCGGTTTCTTTTGGGCCGCGTTCTTCAGTCATTTTGAATTATCAGGTAAATAAAAGTTGCATCAAAAACACTTAAAAATAAAAAAAAACCCGATTATAAAAACCGGGTTTTAAATTTTCAAATTATCAAATATTAGGAGCCGAACAAGGCAAATCTCACATCAACTCCGATCTGAAATGCATTAACTCTCCAATCTTCTTTGCTGCTGAGGTTCGTTATGCCAAAGTTATAATAGGCAGCAGGAATAATTGTGGTTTTGCTCATCAGATTGCCGATCTCGTATTGAACGCCAAGCCTGATGCCCATCCTGAAGCTGCTTGCTTCGGGGATGTCGCCTTCGTTGACTACGATTGTGCGGTCTCCGTTCTCATACCTGATAATGCCGTAATTGTTCGTGGGCGACCAGCCTTCCGGGCGCTGGAATTTTGCTTCAAGCGGGCGGAGAAGTTCCATTTTCTGATCGTATGTCTTTTTCATTGTGAAATCGAATGTCGGGCCAACCGTGAATCCCAGGTTCATACCGTCGAACGGGTTAATCTTGTATGCCACCTCGGCGGTAATCATGTCGTACTTGACGGTCATCGTGTGAAACGTGGTTGACGAGAGCAGCTCGTGCCCGATGATTGTTTTTCCGTCTTTGTCAACAATCGGAACGTTCTGCAGATAGTTGTCACCATTCGATTCGAGATAGGAAGGCATGGTGCTGTACATTACCCTGGCAATTATGGATGATTTGCTGCTGGCCTTATCTTTGCCAAGATGATGCTCATAGCTCAAGCCGGCATAGAAACCATTGTCTTTGCCATTTTCAAAACTCGGACATGTTGCAACATTCTGCTGAGCTGTGTTAGCAAATGTCTTCAGAGTGACGCTGTGCATCGCACGATTGTAGCCGAAAATTGGGCCAATATAAATTGGATCTCTTTTCTGGTACGGCTCGAGAGGATTCTCGAGGTCTCCCTGTGCCAATACTGCAAAGCTTGGAGCCACGATTAAGGCTAACATTGCCAGAAAGCGTAAACGAACCTTCATAATCAACACCTTATTACTTTGAAATTATCAATACTATATTCTTACTATATTCTTCCGTATAAACAGACAAAACATACGTGCCACTTGGCAACTCTTCTACACTGTAAGATAATGAATGACTTCCTTTTTTCAAATATTTATTTTTACACAAATCATATTTTTTACCCATAATATCAACTATTGAAAGGCTCATAGCTTCATCCTTCCCGTTCAAAATTTTGATGTTGAAATGATCGGTGGAAGGATTGGGAGCGATATCGATCAATGGCACGTTCGGGTTGAGCTCGACAGGCCGAAGGTTGAACGCGCAGACTTCCGTTATTTTGGCAAGGGTTGAAGCATTGCCGTTGTCGAAGCATTCTCCTCCGTCGGCTGCAACATCGATCGCTGTTTCTGTTTTCCGGGAAAGGAGAGTGAGCAGGTCAAGCCGTATGCTCCAGGTTGTGCTGTCTGCCATTATCGTGAGCGGCAGGGCGGGCTTAAGAGTGATCGAGTTGTCCCCGACTGTTGCAGCCATTTCACGGCCTGTTGAATTGCTGCCGCTTCTGAGTGTCATCACGGGAGCAGAGTTCAGAAGATAAAACACATCGCGTGGAATTGAAACGTCAAGTGTGAAATTTACACTCCTGTCAGTCCGTGAAGGGAATGTACCCTCGAGAAGCATAACGGTTGTGTCGCCCGGGCTCAGTCTCATGTGCTCGATAGGTTTGATGGCTATTGCAGCCGTCTTTGCTTCAAGGTTGATCGGCAGCTTAAATGGCAGAGAGTCGTTGAGCATGCAGTTAAGCGTGATCGTCCCCTTGTACCCTTTTATTGCCTGAACGGCGATGGGAATTTTTATTGGGGCAGTGCCAAGCTTCAGCGGCAGGCCGCTTGCAAGATGCCCGTCTATCGAGGCAGTGATTCCGGGGTCGGGGTTTTCGATTGTAAGATTTGTAACCATCAGGTCAAATCCTGTCTCACTCTTCAGCTCGGCCGTAAGGGTGTCGTTCCGGCAGGCTATAAGATCGCCTTTTCCATCATAATTCAGGCTTACTTTCAGATTGCCCGGCATCCGGCCATATCCGCTTATTGTTATTGTGTCCGTCTTCCTTGCATAATTGGGCATCGCGTCATTGACTATGCCTATAGCAAGCTTATTCAGGCCGATACTTAATGGTTTGAATTTTATATCGGCAGTGAAATTTTCGCCGGGTTTCAGTTTTTTGCCCTTCAGAGCACTGAAGTCAAAATTGAAATTCTGCCGGTCTCCGGAGATCACGTATGCTGAGTCAACAGTAAGATCCTCGCTGCCGAAGCTTTCTACGAGAATGGCATTTTTGCCGGTTTCTTCAAAAATATCAACGGTGTCCATTGTTACGCTATAAGTCCGTATCTTGGGGATGCACCCGTTTCCGGTCAGTGTAATA
>CAZIHB010000122.1:0-6667 GCA_964538535.1 uncultured Hyphomicrobiales bacterium
TATTCAATAAAGCTCTGGCCGCAGAAGAAATCAAGAAAATATATAATGATGATATGCAAATTCATCAATTTGAGACCTCGAAAGTATGGATTGAACGAAAAAAGTGCCATCCAAACGACAGGGTGCAGTTGAAAATGCTATCTACTTTCAGTAAAAGGGATAAAAGCGAAGCATTATCCTATAAAGCGAGCATAAAATATTCTCCCGACATTTTTTACTTAGATACCGTAAAACTTCCGGAATCCTGCACGGTCAAATATGGACAGGATTCAAATGAGATAATCATCTCCGGCAAGGTTCAAAGCGTAAAAGATACGTTAGTGCTTGCTGAAATAGAGGGCATTGGACTATTATCACCATATAACGGCACGGATTTCGCAATTCCTGAATTTGCATGGTCACTGGATCGATGGCAGACGACAAAAGAGCCGGGAAGGCTCGAAATGGAAAAAGTGTGTGTGTCCCCCTTGCGAAATGTAATTATCAGCAAAGATGCATTGATTCCAATTTCACGCATAAACAAAACCGTGGTGTCAAGCAATCTTGAGGTCGAATTGCTGAAGAATTCGGAATATTCAGTACAAATATATTCTTCAACCGGCATACTGGAAAAATTCCTGAGCATGAACAAGAATAAGGGAAATCAACTGATAATAGACGTGTCTGATCTTCCGGTCGGGATATACTATGTCCGTGTTTGCAGTGATAATCAGATAAACAACCATAAAATAACAATATTCAGGTGATTTATGAAGAGGATAGCGACACTGATAATTTTTGTGTTTTTCATGTTCGCGTATTATGGCCAAGGCCAGACACCAAAATTGATAGCCTATTGGCCCTTTGATGACGGAACTGCAAACGATGCAAGCGGCAACGGATATAATGGGATATTAAAGAATGCATGCACCTTTATTACCAGCAGGGCCGGAAAGGGAAAAGCGTTACATCTTGAAGGGTATGGGATTAATGATTCAACAGGAGCTCACGTACTTCTTCCTTCTATTCCGTTTAGCAAATATAAAGAATTTACACTTTCGATGTGGGTTAAGGAATATTCTTCGACGTATTTCTACGGAGAAGCCTTTATCTCTTTTGGTGATCATAATGCCGGGTGGCTTGGAATAATGAATCACGTGAAGCAGCCATATTCGGGTGATAATACTCTTTATCTACATTTTTCCGTCGGAGCCAAAATGACAGATAACCCAGATCAAATCGATCCATTGTTCTATCAATATAATATGGCGTGGGAATGGAGCCACTACACAATTTCTTTTAAAGACGGATATATGAAGTGTTATGTAAACAATGATTTAGTCTGTCAAGATTCTCAGAAAGTAAATATTGCACGTGAAGCAGGGGCTATTGGAAGACATTGGTGGGGGAAAGGGGTTGGGGCAGATTTTACATCAAGTAGATTAGTTGCAGACATCGACGAAGTCAAAATATTCGATAAAGCTCTGACTCCGAAAGAAGTTGAGGATATGGAGACAGACACGGTGGGTTGCCATCCGAGTTCCTTCGAATATAAGGCCCTTGCCGACGCCTCCAATCTGAAACTGCTCGGGATGGCAAATGTCACCAATAGTTCAGTCGAGCTGACCAATCTTCATCAGTTTGCCAGCGGTGCCATCTGGTACGACAAAAAGGTGCCGGTGAAAAAAGGCTTCTCAACCGAATTCAGCTTTTTTCTGAGCAATGGCACAAACAACGACGTCGTAGAATCAACATTGCCGGGAGCGGACGGCATTGCCCTTGTGATACAAAATTCCGGAACAAACCTCCTTGGCCTGGCAGGCGGCGGCATCGGCTATGAAGGTATCAGAAACGGTGTGGCTCTTGAGATCGATTCATATATCAACAAAGAAAGAAATGATCCTGAGAACGATCACGTCGGCTTGATGACGTGCGGCATCAATGGCGAAATAAGCTCGGACCACGGTTCGAAAACCTGCCTTGGCGCTGCCAACCTTGTAAATCCGGCACTGAATGCAGTACATGATAAGTACTATTGCAAAGTAGTCTATTCGGAGCCATATCACCAGTTGACTGCCTATCTTGATAAAACGGGTGAATTTAAATCCCCCGTGATGGTAGTGGATAATTTCGACATAACAAAATACATGTCTCTTGCCAATGACGAGTTCGCATACATCGGAATCACATCAGCTACCGGCAGCGCGGCAGAACGTCATTGGATCAGCTCCTGGAAGGCCTGCTTCAAGAACACGACAACAATCTTATCAAACCATGATGAAATCGGGGCCATTGCCGGCAACGAGCTGAGAATAGTTCCAAATCCGGCCGAGAGTGCCGTCAGCATCAGGTTTAAGTCGGCGCCTGGAGAGGAATATCTGCTAAACATTTACGACATATTGGGAAATAATGTTTATAGCAGCAATTTCAGGGCAAACACGGAACTATCGAGCATCAATTGGAATCCGGCAAATTCTACGGCGCGCGGAGTATATAATTGTGTTGTCAGTTCGGGGAATAAGGTCTTATCGGCCGCTGTAATGTTGAAATAGATCATCGGTGAGCGCTGCTGAATCCCGGCCTGAGCTTCTGCATAGTGCTCTTGAAACCGCAACACTCTGCTTACGCGTTACAACAATTCAAGATAAGCGGGTTTGTGGAGATTTCTATGTTTCAAAATTGATTCTTAAACAACACTCAGGGATGTGTTATGAGATATTTTATTCTTCTACTCCTTCTTCTTTCTTTAACCATACTGCCAGCCGAGTCCGGCTGGAAAAAGATCCATCAATGTAATTTGGAATTTTGGGATCTCAATTGCGCCGACAGCCTGAACTGCATTTCTCTGGCATCGCCCGGATCGATCGGCACCTCAATTATAAGAACAACCAACGGGGGCAATAACTGGTTTGTTCAGTATGCCGATACGGCCAGGAAGGTTTACGACAGTGCCGGCAACTGGACAGATACGTTTTTTCCAAAATTCAAGGGAGCGTTGTGCCTTGCCTACGTAACGCCGAATTTCGCTGTCGTGGGGCACCGCGAGGGCCAGATAACGATCAGCAGGGACGGGGGAAATACTTGGGATAGTGTCAAATCCGGTACGTCCCACGATATAAATAAAATATGCTTCAGGGACTCATTGCACGGTGCCGCCCTGACATATTGGAACTTGCTCATTACAAGTGATGGCGGCGCGAGTTGGCGTGAAATAAGCCGCCTGCTTGACAGCACTTCCTCTCCGTTTTTTACCTGCTTAAGTTACCTTGCAGACAGTTGCATCCACGTGACAGGATATATGGGAAAAGAAAAAGGTAACACTCACTTTATTTCGATCGATGACGGAAAATCATGGAGCCAAAATAACAACATTAGTATGGAAAAGTTTCAGGGCCTGCACGGAATGAGCTTCATTAACGAGCAAAAGGGCTGGATCGTGGGTTGGAATACCATATCCTCAATAGGGCCGATAGTTAAAGACGTAATTCTCGCAACAGAGGATGGCGGGAAAAGCTGGAAAGTACAGCTGGATACTCTCGCTTATCCGAAGTTTGGCCTCACGGGCATTTATTTTGCAAACGAGAACGATGGCATAGCCTGGGGCGACGGACAAAAGAAGTGGAGAACAAGCGACGGCGGAAAATCCTGGCTCAGAGATGAATCACTGCCAACGGCAAGCGTGGACGACTTCACGACTATGGCTTTCCCGAGAGGGGATACAAAAAAGATTTTCGCCTGCACTTATATATACGGTCAAATATGGCTTTATGACGAGGCTTTGAGCAAAGTTGAAGATGCTGTTAACAAAACGGGGGAGCCGCTCTATCCAAACCCGGCAAATAGCTTTATCAACGTAAGGTTGGACGCTGCATCATTGTTCGGGGGCAGTATATGCGTCTATAACACATTCGGCGAGCAAGTATTATCGAAGAGTCTGCCGGCCGAGAAAACTTCCGTCAGGCTCGACGTGTCCTCACTTCCTCCCGGCGTCTATTTCCTGCGTACCGGCAGCCGCACGGAGAAGTTTGTGAAGGAGTAGTGGGAGGTGACGAAACACATAATAAAAGTTATTTTTTAAAAAAACTTAAAATATTTTTGGAGATGAATAGATATCTTGCTAAGTTATTATAGCTGATATATGATTCTTCAATTGAACGATTTTTGTGAAGCAGGCGTAATATCAGAAGAACGATGGTGGCGACAGAATATAGCAAAAATTCAATTTGTAGCCTGCTGATAGTATTCAGCCCGCTTTTCTTCAAAAATATGGGATTATAGCCATGGTATCGAAGATTTTACTCAATTGTGTCTTATTAATCGCTGCAAGCAGTATGATGATTGCAGCGATGCAAACCGATACATTGAACATAAAAATTATGCAGGATCCGCCTTTTCAAGGGAATGTTTATGTAACATTTTATCAGACAAGGAACTATATGTACATAGATGCTTCCTGCACATATCAAATAAAGGATAATAAATTAATTACTAAACTTGATAATGATTACAGATATTATTACAAGATATACAGCGATGTTGATACAGTACATAATACCCTCGTAGCATCAACATTTCTGCATACATATTCCACTCCGTTTACAATTGATAAATTGAAGGAATTGTTTCCAAAAACAATTTCCCCCGAGGAAATAAATACCAAATCAACAAAATTAAAATTGAAATGCAGCCTGCACTCAGACCTTAAGAATAACATTAAGGCATTTGTATGCACGGATGAACCTTATTATTTTGAACAGGATTATCAAGGCAAATTAGTTGAGAATAATTTTGAGATAAGGGCGCACAAGGGAGTATGCATATTTGTTTTCCCGCTGGATACTGATTTTGTACCCGGCTACTGGACGAGGGATGCACCGATTAATGACTGGTGGTATAACTCTTCATATGTTTTAGAATATGAAAAAGAGAATGGTTTGCAGATTCAGATGCTGCCCCTCAAGAAAATCGGTGGAAAATATACATATACCGGCTATTTTAATCACGCATTATCGATTATTAAGGGTGGAATTGAAGGCGGCATTCAGGATGATAAATCAAGCATCCCGATGGGGTTCATATATGCTTTTGATACGACCGGGGCAGTCGTGGCATATGCTGTGCCATGTGATAATAAAGGAAAATTTATACTAAAGGGGCTTGCTCCCGGAAAATACAGAATAAAACCGAGATTGGAAAGATTTAAGACCGATGAGAGAATAATATCAATAACCGATTCCGACATGGTCGATCAGGAGTATTATATGGGTTGGTGCGGCATTTCTGATGATCCTCAAGAGGCACTTCCATCAGTTGTTGATATGTATAATGCCGAATTTCTTGATACTAACAGCAGGTTTCATGTTGGTGATACTGTAACCGTGAGAGCAAAGGTTTATGCCCGTAGTGATAAAGGGAGCATAAAACCCCTCTCAATAACTATATTTGATTACTTTAAATCAGCTAAATATGGTAAATTCTTTCGTGGCGCACTGACTCCGATCAACCAAAAATCGTGGGATGGCACAGTATTATCAGTGAGCAACTATGAAAAAGAAGATTCCTGTCGTGTATATTATGCAAAATTCAGGGTTGATTCTCTTGTTGCCACGGAATTAACACTGATATCAAAGATAATTGAAGCGGATAATACATACAGCTCCGGGTCCGAATTAAGACTTTTTCTTTCCAATGATAGCACGTATCTTATAAATCCGAGCGCGCATGTCTCTGTCCGTGAAGAAGAGAGGCTAAGATTGTCCCCGGCACTCAATCCGGTACCCAATCCCGTTACACCCGGCGAGTTACTGCATTTATCTTTGAACCGGAGCTTTGATGCTGATGCCGTAGCTGAAATATATTCATATGCGGGAATCTGTATCAGAAGGCTGCCTCTTAGAATTATTGCAGGTGATTCCGAAAAGATTAGCATCCCGACAGACGAGCTGTTGCCGGGGGTGTATTACATTATTATACGGATTTCCGGAGAAGCCTTAAAGTCAAAATTTGTGGTTCGATGACAGGAATAAACATGTCCAAATAGCTAAAAATTGAAAAGAGACACCCTGCAGGAGTGCCTCTTTTTATATTATCGGCTATAAATAAGTTGTATCTTCGTGTATTAATAGGAATTGTGACAAATATCGTAATGAAATTCACAAGCAGCAATCTATTTCCCTATTTCCAGAGCTCCCCGGCCAGTCTCAGCAGCTCAGTTTCGGCTATTTTTGTGTCGAAGCGGGCGGAAGTGACACGATTTTGTGCATCGAACAGTTTAATCTGGATATCGCGAAGCTCAAGATCGCTTATCGCGCCGACCCTGTATTTTTCCATCGCAAGGCTGAAGTTTTCCCTGGAAATTGCAAGATTAGATTCTTCAAATTCAATAAGCCTTGTTGAAGTGGAATGCTCGTCAATCAAGGAGTGCAGGGCATTCATGAGCGAGGCACGCGCCAGATTCTCGTATTCTTCGCTTGATTTGACTTCGATTTCAGCTGCCTGAATGTTGGTTTTGATGTTAAAACCGTCAAAGACAGCGTATTGAGCCGTGAGTGCCAGGGCAGGCCCATATGTTCTATTTTCAAGAGTCGAACCTGTGCCGTAATCAGTTTTTGAAAAATAAAAGCCGGCCGATAGATTAAGTGAAGGATAGAGCTTTGATTTTGCCTGCTCGAGTGACAGCCCCGCGAGT
>CAZIHB010000123.1:0-6635 GCA_964538535.1 uncultured Hyphomicrobiales bacterium
ACGGCCTTGAATATGTCCGCACGGGCATCAAGGCAGGTATTGATATTGACGCTTTTGCACCGAGGCTTTCATTCTTCTGGGCTCTCGGCAAGAACTATTTCATGGAAATAGCCAAGATGAGGGCTGCAAGAGTGCTTTGGGCAAAGATTATCAAACAGTTCAACCCGAAGAATCCAAAATCCCTTGCTCTGCGCACGCACACGCAGACATCGGGCTGGAGCCTTACGGAGCAGGATCCTTTCAACAACGTGGCAAGGACATGCATCGAGGCCATGGGCGCGGCTTTGGGCCACACCCAGTCACTGCACACCAACGCTCTTGACGAAGCAATCGCGCTGCCGACTGATTTCTCGGCTCGTATCGCCCGTAATACTCAAATCTATCTTCAGGAAGAAACCGGCATTTGCAAGGTTATCGATCCGTGGGGCGGCTCATATTACGTTGAAAAACTAACGGCTGAGCTAATCAGGAAAGGTTGGGAGCACATACAGGAAATCGAGAGCCTTGGCGGCATGGCCAAAGCTATTGAATCCGGAATACCGAAAATGCGCATCGAAGAGGCATCAGCCCGCCGTCAGGCAAGAATTGATTCAGGTGCCGAGAAGATTATCGGCGTGAATAAATTCAAGCTCGATCATGAGGATCCGCTTGAAATTCTTGATATCGACAACACCGCCGTCCGCGAGCAGCAGCTCCGCCGCTTGCAGGAACTTCGCGCCAACCGCGACGAAGCAGCTGTTAAGCAGGCACTCGATGCTATCACAAAATGCGCCGAAACAGGCGAGGGCAATCTGCTCGCGCTCTCAATCGAGGCAGCAAAAGTCAGGGCCAGCCTTGGTGAAATCTCGAGCGCAATGGAAGTGGTTGCAGGAAGGCATAAAGCAGTTATTCGTTCAATTTCCGGTGTTTATAGCGCCGAATATGCAGAGGAAGGTGTGATTAACGAAGTCCGCAAGCTGACAGACGATTTTGAGGCCAAGCAAGGCAGAAGGCCGAGAATTCTTGTTGCCAAGATGGGGCAGGACGGCCACGACCGCGGCGCAAAAGTGATTTCCACTGCCTTTGCCGATATGGGATTTGATGTGGATATAGGGCCTCTCTTCCAGACGCCGGAGGAAACATCGAAGCAGGCAATTGAGAACGACGTCCATATTATCGGCGTCAGCTCGCTTGCAGCCGGGCACAAAACTCTTGTTCCGCAGCTTGCCGAAGAATTGAAGAAAGCCGGCAGGGAAGACATCATCATCTGCGTGGGCGGTGTTATTCCTCACCAGGATTACGAGTTCCTTTATAACAACGGAGCCACGGAAATCTTTGGCCCGGGAACGGTTATTCCGGTTTGTGCAAAGAAGCTGATGGAAGACCTCTTCGAGAGGATCGAAGACTAATCCGAAATATAAAATCAGTTGAGAATATATCATCCCCCGGAATAAAACCGGGGGATGATAATATTATTTTCAACATCAAATTGAAGATGAGTATTATACAACGGTACTTCACTGGAGCTATACCGCATTGCTCACAATAAACCTTCTATTATTTCTACCATATTGCTCCAGTCGTCAGTTTCAAAGTCGGCGCGCGAATCAGCGGGATTATCTTTATTGAAGCGTGCAGTCGGATCTCCCACGAACCTGACAGCTTTCATTCCCAAATTCTTGGCTCCGTCGATGTCTGTTTTTTCAATGTCGCCGATATGAACGGCAAATTCCGGCTCAACATCAAGAAAGCCGAGAGCGGCCCTGAATGCTTTCGGATGAGGCTTCGATACGCCTGTTTCATCGCTGAAGCTGAAGGCATCGAAGCTGCCGAGAAGTCCGTTTCGCCTGAGCAGCTCGCGGAGTATAGTCCCGGGCGAAAAACCTGTATCGGAGACGATTGCAAGCTTATACTTCTTCGATAAAGTGGCAATCGCGTTTTTCACTCCAGGTATGAGTTTCGGTGGGTACTTCAGGACGGCAGTGGAAAATTCATGCAGGAGACGATCCATCATTCCCTCATCATATGGGATCTCGAGATGCTGCCAGTAGTAACGGATAATTTCTTCAGGCTGTGGAGTGCGATGAACGGTCAACCATTGCTTATTGAAAAATTCCCACGATGTGTGCATGGCCGCGCGGATTTTATCATCATCAACCGGGGTACCGAGGCTTTTCATCACGTCTATCAGCTCGCTATGCCTGTAGTTATTGCGAATTTGCCCGGCGGAGGAATCAAAGAGCGTGTTCCAGAAGTCGATTGTTACTGCCTTGATGCTCATGTTAAACCTGTGTCTTATCTAAGAAAAATAAGTAATAGCTAAAGTTAGCAAAAAAAATACTAATTTTATATAATTTATGGTTAATAGAAGCGGAAAATGATGCGGTCGATGATGTTTGCGGTTGTTTTGGCCTGTTCTGCCGTTATTTTGCTTTCGTCAGGTGCCTGCCGTATGTTGCGAGCTGAAGGGTTCAGATACGAGCTTTCGGCGATCGGCGGGGGCGAAAGGTACAACAGCTTTTCTGCCGAAGCACTTGGGCAGAGCACCGAGCCAAAACAATACTCAGTCTCGGCACGGCTGCGCCCGGATTACGGTTTTGACGGCAAATATTCAGTAAGGGGAGACTATTACATTGCCCAGGATGGGTTCAATGGACTCTATTACGGCGGGCGCTACGCGGATAATCACTCGAACATGATCAACGGCAAAGGGAAAAATGCAGGCAGGCTGTTTCAGTCTCTGAATGAATTGAATTTCAGCGTGAAAACGGGAGAATTGCAAACAACAGCAGGCAGGATCGTGAAGGACTTCGGCATGAGCATCAACTTCCGAACGATTGAAACAGGCAGAAAGTATGGCATTATAGATCCGAGGGGCTATATGCTCACAGGTATGGACGGGCTGAACATGGCGTATAAAGGTTTTGAAGCCGGTATCTATGGCACGAACGAGTGCAAGCCATGTGCAGTGCTGGTGTCGAAAGCTTTTTCGCGGGGTGGAAACAGACTGAATATCGTGGCAGGCGAACTCACGGGCTTTTGGATTGCAGGACTCTCCGGAATGGTTGAAATCGGAAAGCTGTCGATGTGGGCCGATGGCTCGATTGGCTATAACAAGGATAAGGATTCCGGTGCGGGCAGGGCAGCCGCCGGAGTGGGCTACCTTATCGGAAAATATAAGGCATATGCCGAGTACTATGCAGCATCGGACGGCAGCTCATGCAAGTTCTGCTATGATCTCGCGGGAAAGCTTGAAGGCCGTCGTGAATATGCGGCGAAATACTACATAGCGGGAGGGCTCGAAAAATCCGGGCAAATCGATGGTGAAACAGGTTTAAAGGGAATATTGAATATGGTTGACGGGAGTGCCTACATAAGCCTGCGGGCCGGGAAAAAGCTGTTCAACTCGGAAATTTTGGCCGGAATCGAAATATCAAAGGGATTTGGCAATATTTTTGATGAGTTCTACTACTATCCCGCGGGATTATATTTGTATGTTAAATACTATGGCGCACTGTGAAAAATTTCGAAAAAGGAAGGGAAAAAAAAGGCATTTACAGGCAGGATTGCAATATTGATTGCAACTAATAGTTAAAGTTGGCGTAATATGGAATACTGGAAACGATAACAGAACGAGGAGAGAAAATGAGGAAAATAGTAGCGCTGGCCGTATTATTGATAATTTATTCGGCAAACGCGCAGAAAACCGATGAGAAGACAATCTACAGTCTCGAATCGTGCATTGAAACAGCCCTTGAGAAAAATTTTGATATCAAGCTGAAAGAATACCAGCTCGATCAGGCAAATGCAGATATGAAAGAAGCATTCGGGCGCTATCTGCCGGGAATGAATTACACTTTCAACTACTCGCGGCAGCTGAATGCCGGGCAGGCCATCACATATCAGAGCCCCTCGGGGAAAACTATGATACTCGGCGGGGCAAACAACTACTCGATGGGATTGACGGCGACGCTGCCGATTTTTGACGGCTTTGCACGCGAAGCCAACTACAACAGGGCAAAAGCAACACTGAAATCGCTTGATCTGAGGACCAAGCAGACGATAGAATACGTAAAATGGGATATTTACAAAAAATATGTCGATGTGATTAAATACTCCCAGGTAGTAAAAGTAAGAAAAGAAAATTTCCTGCGCGGCCAGAAGGATCTTGAGAGGATACAGGCACAATTTGATGCCGGGGTTATCGCGAAGACAAGTGTATATGCGCAGTCAGCCGAGCTTGGGACGCTTGAGATAGCGATTATCAGGGCTGAAAACGACCTGAACCTATCCAAGACCACGCTTATGTCCGCCATGGGAGTAAATCCGAATATAAATGCCGTTTTTATCGAATCCAGCATACCAACTATTGTTGAGCCGGCAGAAATTGTTGATACTAAAGCTAAAGCGGGCTCGCTTGACGCTGCTCTTGCAAGAGCTCTCAAAAACAGGAAAGAGCTTGTGGCCGCCGATTTCACTATTTCTGCAGCGAAGACGAACGTGGAATCTGCCAATGCTGCTTATTTCCCCCAGGTCACTGCCGATGGCGGTTGGACGTGGAGCAACAACGAGTTCGGCAGCTTCAGGGAGGTAGGGAAATCATATATCGGCGTTGGCCTCAGCCTGCCAATTTTCGATAATTTTTCGACCAACAGCAGAGTGGAGAGTGCAAGGCTGCAGGTGGCACAGTCAGAATTCGACAAGCAAAGGCTTGAGCAAAATATCAGAACAGATGTACAGGCAGCTTATATCAATCTTGAGGCAGCCGAGAAACAAATGGAAATATCCAAGCGCTCGCTGGAAGCATCCAAAATGAATTACGAGAGCACAAAGGAAATGTTCTATGTCGGCACAGTGGGGATAAACGAATTTACTACGGCTAACACTCAGTATATTACCGCCCAGATTGAAAACATCAACAGTGTTTATCTCTATCTTCAGGCCCGCAAAGATTTGCTTTATTCGACAGGAATTTATGAATAATATAATTAGGAGGAACTATGAGCGAGATTAACCCGATTGATGAGCAGAAAAAATTGTTGGATATTATGCCGGACTATAGCGGCCCGATCAACGATAAGGAATACAGGGTCGGATTCGGCAGAAGGCTTGGAGCAGCCTTGATTGATATTCTGATATTGACTGTGCTTGTGCTGCTTGGCATGGCTGTCGGAGGTGTGTTTGAATTAATTTCCAATGTTGATTGGCAGGCCCTGGCCACTGATCCGCAGATAGCAAAAGAATTTCAGCTTGACCTCGTCAGGACAGCTTATCCGATTTCACTTGCAATATCAGTCGTGTATTACTCTCTTGAAGTAATTCTCGGAGCCTCGCTTGGCAAGCTGATACTCGGGATTCAGATCGCGAACGCGAACAGGACAAAAGCAACCGTGATGCAATTGTTGCTCAGGGCAGTGATTAAGCATATTGATTATGTATTCACCCTCTTGCTTGTAATCACCGGGGTGATGTATTTCTCGACATTGACAACCATCACTTCTCTGATAATATGCATCGGTTTCTTCTTCGTTCTGACGGAAAAGAGGCAGGCTTTCCACGATATGATAGCAAAAACATGCGTGTTCTTCAAGGATGAGCTGATTGATAACGGTAAACTTTAGACATAATATTAATAGAATTATCCGGAGCTTTATATAATGGCAAAAAGGAAATCAAGAAAAGGGCTGATAATCACAGTTGTTGTTTTTTCTGTCATTGCAATTGGGGTGCTGGTCGCTGTAGTTACAACGAGTGGGAACAAACCCGTAAACGTGACAATATCAAAAGTGGAACGCAGAACGATCACCCAGACTGTTTCGGCCGTTGGTAAAATTGAGCCCGAGACGGAAGTGAAGGTTTCGTCGCAGACTTCAGGCGATGTGATGTTCCTTGGCGTCAAAGAGGGAGATACTGTTAAAATGGGGCAGTCCCTTGTCAGGATCAAGCCCGATATTATTGAGACCCAGCTTGAGCAATACACAGCTGCTGCTGAAGCAGCAAAGACTGATATTGACGTTCAGAAGGTTGAAAAAGAGAGGATCTCGCTCGACCTGAAGAGAACAGAAGACCTTTTCAAGAAGGAATTCGTATCGAAACAGGATCTGGACAGAATCAGAACGCAATACGAGAATGCCGTCAACGCATTGAAGATGTCTCAGGCAAGATATAATCAATCAAAAGCAATGCTGAAGCAGATGACCCGCAGCGCGGAAAGGACGGCAATTTCGGCACCAATCAACGGAGTTGTCACGCTGCTCAATATCGAGAAAGGCGAAAAAGTGGTCGGCACAGAAATGATGCAGGGCACTGAAATGATGCGAATTTCAGATCTGCGAGTGATGAATGCCGTCGTTGACGTGGATGAGAATGATATCGTCAACGTGAAGGTGGGCGACACGGCGCGCATAGAGATAGATGCATTGCCGAACAAGATTTGCCGCGGATATGTCATTGAAATCGGCCATTCTGCCAAGATTAACCAGTTGGGCACTCAGGATCAGGTGACCAATTTTTCGGTTAAAATCAGAATAATCGATCCCGAGGGCAGGCTGAGGCCGGGAATGAGCTGTAACGTTGATATTGAGACCCAGACGAAAAGGAATGTCCTGTCAGTGCCGCTGCAGTCCGTCACGATAAGGGACACCAGATCAAGCGCA
>CAZIHB010000124.1:0-6602 GCA_964538535.1 uncultured Hyphomicrobiales bacterium
TACAGTTGTGACACGTTATTCCCGCGAAAGCGGAAATCTATTGATATACAAGAACTTATAGATCTCCGCCTTCGCGGAGATGACAACGGGAAAGAGCCGGTGCCGTGGTTTTTACGCAGGCTGCTGCGCGGGCATGACAATTGAAGGCATTTTTTCTGATATACGGTTTTTTTTGCACAGGCCGGAATAATAGCTGTCAAGTATGAAATGATATATCGAACCAAAGCCGATTCGCATCCGGATCGGCTTTGGCCGTTTATGGCATTTACAGCTTAACAGCAGGAATTTTGGCACAGTTTATGCATAATATTCACCATTATATATTTTAAACAAGAATGGTGAGATATGCAGACTTTTGACTACTCTTATCGCGATGGCTCAAAAATATCCGAAGGAGCCCGTCCTGCCGATCGAAATAAAAAATCAGACCAGGTGCCTTTTATACTGAATGCCAAGTACTCTGATACATTCATACAAAACAGGCTTTCAAGGCGGCACGAGGTCAGTCTGTTTGAATGCGAGGCAGGGCTGGCACACAATCCCGAGACGTCATTCCTGATCAAGGTCTCGGGCAGTTCGATGATCGGCGCCGGGATCGAGTCGGGGGATATGCTTCTTGTGGACAGAGACGTCGAGCCATGTGATAAGAATGTTGTGGTAGCCGCGATCAACAATAAATTGCTCGTCAAAAGGCTGAGGCACATAAATAACGATACTTATTTATTCTCCGAGAATATCGATTTCGCCCCGATAAAAATAATGCCGGATGATAATCTCGATATATGGGGAGTAGTAAAAATGGTGATCAAGGACCGCTAAAACCCCGAAAAAATGCAGTGAAAACCTGATGTCGCAAACCGCCCGGAACGTGGCTTAATAACCCTTGTCAATATCGGAAATTTTGTTAACGACATATTTATTCACGTGAAACAAAAATGCCGGTTCCTTAGATATCACTTTGATATTCTTCGGCACATCAACCTGTGGAATCACGATGCCGCTTGAATCCCTGACCAAATCATCGTAATTAACGCTGACGATAATATCCGATTTTTCGAGAGCGGAAAGCTCCTCGATGCCGCCCCTTACTACAACTGTTATAAACCGAGGCGAGATGTAGTGATTTTTCGGCATTGAGCTGCCGCTGATACTAACCGGGACATCAATAAACATTAATTCTGCTCTTTGTTCGATATTCGCGCTCAGCATCACGCTGCTGCCTGACAGCCTGACGTTCATGCCGGGAGCATCCTTCAGCTGGACGGGCACGTTGAAAGGCTTGTTTACATCTTTGAAAGTATATAAATCCGTGCTCCAGGAATTAATTCGATCCAGGACTTTGTTATTGCCTCGAATAAGCACTTTGTCGGGGAAAATGCTAAGATCTCCGACGGTCATGAAGCCTTCCCGCGGGGTGATCAGAATATTCGGCACGATAGGAATTTCTTTCTCGTGCACGATGCCGGTCTTAATCGGTATTACCTCGGGATATATTTCCTTGGCATCAACTTTCTCGAAGGCCTGAATTCCATTCAACAGATCACTTTTTGAGATGGTATAAAGACTGTCGTTAATTATTTTCCGGGACAGGTCGATTATACATTTCTTAGTGCTGTTAAAGAAGATAAGGTTGAAAAGGTTCCACCCCGTACCTCTTGCTTCGACGGATATATACTGCGGGAGCATTGTTTCCAGCGCCCTGTCCTCCGGCAGCCTGATGCCAACCGGCACCTGCACCACGGTAACATAGGTGCCGTTCAGGCTTGTATATGCCCACAGGCCCAGAGCAAAGAGCAATGAGCCCATCACTGAAGCAGAAAAAGCCTTTTTTATGGCAGCAAGCAGTTTCATCAATACCAATAATATGTTAAACGTGCGAAGACGCCACGCTTCGTGTGATAACCCGCGCCGATTTCAATCATGTCGGCTATCGGATAGACGGCACCGACACCGAAGCACAGCCCTGATTTATTTTCAGTTTTCCATAAATAGCGTTCATCTGAAGTGATTTTTTTGGCCAGCACGGAGTCTTGGGCTGAATAGAAACCAATGGACCCGAAAAGTGTGACAGGCTTGAAATAATCAAGGTAGAATGCGGCATCGCCCGTAACGATAAGCGCGGTATATCTATCTTCGGTGTAGCCAGAGGGCAGCGCCGATGATGGATTGATCTGCACGCCGTAGGTGTTAGTGGAGTAGTTTGGTATGTCCTTCGCAAAGCCGGCAATCCCGATGGAAAGGCTTGCAAAGCTATACCTGAATCCGACTGCAGCAGAAAGGCCGGCAGGCCCGCCCCCGCCAATATCCATGAAAATCGATTTAAAGGGTGCTTCGGGTTTCCCATCGTTATCTTCAGTATTGCCTGCATCATCCTGGGCATAGAGCACAGAAGAGCAAATGACGGCGGCCGTCAAAAACATAAGAAAATTGTTGAATATTGATTTCATCAATGTCCCCGGATTCAATTCTAAAATAATAAACGACACATACGAAAGGGAAATTATAAAATTATGGGAAGAATAAAAAAAGAAAGGCGGCAAAAGCCGCCTTAAAATCAATTTTCCGTCTGCTCGATGTCGCTGAAGGCTTGCATCACTTCTTCAGGTGAAGAGCAGGCCAGAAGCTTGTCATAGAAATTGTCGTCATTAAGGTATCTCGACACCTTGCTTAGAATTCGCAAATGGCTCCCCACGTTGTTCTCCCTGCCCAGCAGCAGGAAAGCAATTTTCACGGGTTCTCCGTCGATGGAATCATAATCAATTGGTTGATTTAATATTGCCAAGGCGCAAGCTGAGTCCGTTACGGCATTTGTTTTGGCATGAGGCAGAGCAATTGCTTTGCCGACGCCTGTTGACATGATTTTTTCCCGCTCGAGAATTTCTTTTCTTGCAACCTCCCGGTCAGATACTTTGCCGGATTTCATAGCAAGGTCAAGCAATTTATTGAGCAGGTCTTGTTTCGAATCGGCTGCCATTCCCACGGAAACCGAATCAATACCCATTATCTCAGCTATTTTCATATTTACCTTTTATTATCGACAGCCATTATTAAACTTGCAAAAATTAGAAAGGCAAGTTAAGCAAATATCAAATTTTTTGCTTCATTAATTTGTGCACACTCCGCTTTCTCCCTTCCTCGGTTCTAAATTTCCTCTTTCCACTGCAGTATCATGTTCGAGTACTTCCGGGCCAGTGCAAGAGCAGTTTCGTGCTGGTTGCTTTCAGTATAGACGCTGAAGATCGCATCTTCTTTCGATGGCAGCATCAGCACGGAATTGCTGTCCATTCTGATTTTTACTCCCTCAACGAGCAATCGCTCCATGCCGTCCGTGAATTCCATTGCCCTGCGCATAATTGTGCCTTTGGCTTCCCACGGCACGGGCACATCTATCTTGTGCGTGAATTTCCTGGGCAGCAGCTCGTCAAGCTGCGATATTTTCTGTCCGGTCTTTGCAAGCATCTCGAGTATTTTCCCGACTGTGAACATACCATCGGATGCGAAAAGAAAATCGCTGAAAATATACCCCCCGTAAACACCGCCGACAAAAAGCACATCTTTGTCAAGTGTTGCATCCATCATTGCTGAATGAGAATTTTTAATCCTGACGACTTCAACGTTATAATCCTTTGCAATTTCTTCAATCTCACCGGGTGCTACTATTGAAATTGCAATCTTGTATGGCTCTCGCTCTTTGTTTGTTTCGAGGAATAATTTTGTGATAATAGAGAGAAGTCTTGCAGGAGTGTACCACACACCTCTTTCATCGATAAGCGAAATTTTCTCTGCTCCTGTTTCCATTCTGAAGCCGAGTTCGTATCCGAGCGAGCGCATGATTTTGCCGGTGTCGTCATCGTCATCGGCCTGAAAAGCCGGATCGGGGTGGAATCTCTTGGCATCGACGTAGTTATGCAAGGATAGCACTTCTGCCTTCAGGCTTCCGAGTATGCTCGGGAAGATAGTGGATGCAAGGCCGAAGGAGTAATCCATAAGAAGTTTGAAGCCTCGCTCTCTGATTGCATCAACATCGAGAGTGGAGAGGAATCTGTTGATATATATCTCGTTAGTCCGCTCGGGGAAGCTGATCTGCCCAACATCATCGTGGTGCACTCTTTTTATGTCCTCGCCGAAGAAGTACCTTTCGATTGATTTTGCCTTTGAGATCGATATGTCGCGTCCGTCCTTGTTAAAAATTATGATATCGGTAGAGTCGGGATTTCGCGGGGAGCGCCTGACGTGGAATCCGCATGTGTATTTGCCGGTCATCAATTCCTGGCGGGTCTGCGGTATGGATATTTGCTGAAGATCATTGATATTAACACCGACTGAAGTGAGCCCGGCAGTGATGGCTCTTTTCATAATTCTTGAGACGTTGTCCGAATCCCTGCTTGCAAGCAGCACGGCATTTTTGCCGAGTGTCAGGCCGATTGATGAGCCGAGCTTTGCACCGAATTCCGGGTGAATTTCAATATTGGACAACCCCGATATTCTCGCGTCCGTGAAGAGTTCCCGAGCCCATTTTTCTTCCTGCACCATCGAGTGGGCAAGGGTTGCCCCTTCCTGGACGCTTTTTTCCGGCCAGAGCTTAATGTTCGAGCAGAGCCTTGCGCTGTCGGCTATGGAGCAGTTATCGGCAATAAACACGTTTTCAGCGATAGTGACGGAATCGCCAACGCGAGTGTCAGAGCAAATGACAACATCCGTCAGCTGCGAAAAATCGCCGATGGTGCTTGACGACCAGATGGTAGATCCGCTCAATCTGGAGCCCTGCCCGACGTGTACGCTGCTGCCGAGCACCGTGTCGTGAAGCACGGCATGATCTCCGATTATGCAATCGTTTCCAAGAATATTGAAACCGCTGAACCTGGCTGTCGGTGCAACTTTGCAATTGCTGCCGCAAATCAGGTTTGCAGACTGTATCCCGTTAACTTTTAGATCGACCTTTTTGTTAAGCGCGTCCGACTGTCCGAACTGGTATTCGTCAAGGTTGCCGACGTCGCGCCAATAGCCGTTAGCAATATAGCCATAAAGCGGCATTCCTCTTTTCAGCATAAGTGGGAACAGATCCTTGCTGAAATCGAATTCCTCGTGCCATGGGATAAGGTCAAGCACTTCAGGTTCCAGAATATATATGCCGGTATTTATCGTGTCGGAAAAAACCTGCCCCCAGGAAGGCTTCTCAAGGAAACGCGTTATTTTTCCTTCTTTATCGGTCATCACGATACCATACTGCAGCGGGGAAGTCACCCTCGTGAGAAGAATGGTAGCCATTGATTTCTTTTCGATATGGAAATTGAGCGCTGCCGTAAGGTCGAAATCGGTCAGCACGTCTCCGCTGATAATGATGAACCTCTCTCCGAGATGTTCCTGTGCATTCTTAACGGCGCCTGCAGTGCCGTAATCAGCTTGAGCCAGCACATAGCTCATATTAATTCCGAAAGCGGCCCCGTTTTCGAAGTAGGATGTAATTTTTTCGGGTTGAAAATAAAGAACCGAAACAATGTCGCTAATATCATGTTTTTTAAGGAGGTTGACAATATGTTCGATCATCGGTGTGTTAAGGATCGGTACCATGGGCTTGGGGATGTTCATCGTGAGCGGGCGTAACCTTGTGCCGAATCCGCCGGCCATAATTACAGCTTTCTTCATAGTTTTCCTTTCGAAAATGTATATTTAGTTTTGACAGATTTTCAAAGTCCACGAATAATCAACACGCATAATGAAAATAAATATTTTCAATAAAGATGAAAAATTTATATTATCAATATTTAGTATTTTTGAGAGCGATAAAGCAGCCATTTCAAGCGCAATTTGCTGAAATAGCGTTTAGTTGTAGTTTATTATTTGTTAAATACTCTTGAAGTGTTGAAATTGAAAGCTTTAATTACCGGTGCCACCGGATTTATCGGAAGCCACGTTGCAGATTTGCTCATCGGGAAAGGGATTGAAGTGAAATGCACCGTTAGGAAGACGAGCAGCCTTAAGTGGCTTGAAAATAAGGACGTCGAGCTTGTTAGTGCTTCCTTGTCTGATAGTGATGCCTTGGCTGAAGCGGTTCGTGATGTTGATTACATCTACCACATCGCAGGCCTGACCTTTGCCCGCAACGACGAAGAGTTCATGCGCGGCAATCGTGACGGCACTAAAAATCTGCTCGAGATTGCCGAAAAGAACGCTAAGAACCTGAAGAAATTTCTCTTTCTGAGCAGCCAGACGGTGGCGGGGCCCGCAGAATCCCTGGATAAGCCGGTGACTGAAGATATGCCGCCGCACCCGCTGACCGCTTATGGCCGCAGCAAAAAGGCTGCCGAGGAAGAGGTTGCGAAATTCCTCGATAAGATGCCCTGCACCGTCGTCCGGGCTCCTGCCGTGTTCGGGCCGAGGGATACTGCCATCTTCACTATTTTCAAAGCAGCCAAAATGGGTGTCGGCACATTGATCGGCTTCGATCCGAAGTATATAAGCCTGATTCATTCAGCGGACTTGTCCCGGGGAATAATTGAGGCTGCAGAATCGGAAAAAACTGCCGGCAGAAAATATTTCGTTTCCTCGGAAGAATTCTATACCTGGGAGCGCGTTATCTCCGTGATAAAAGAATCCATGGG
>CAZIHB010000125.1:0-6571 GCA_964538535.1 uncultured Hyphomicrobiales bacterium
TTTGGCATCATATACTGTTCGGGATATACAGAACCGGACCCAGATGTTTCGGTCAATTTTCTACATCTTGATAGGATTTTTGTTTCCAATCATCATGTTCGGGCTTGAGCGTTCCTCGGAATTTGATTTGATCATTAAGAAAATAGGTCTGTCGCTTATCAACTCGGCACTTTCTCCTTTGATCACCTTCGGCCTGCTGTTTATACTCGAACGAATATCCAACATTGCCACGGACCTCAGGATAAAAGAATTTGACAACCTGAACCATCCACTGCTCGTCAAGCTCAGTGAAAGTGCCCCGGGCACTTACCAGCACACGCTTTCCGTGGCCATGCTGGCCGAGAGGTGCGCGCAGGCAATCGGCGCTAATCCGCTTATAACGAAGGTTGGAGCTTATTTTCACGACATCGGTAAAATTGCCAAAGCGGAGTACTTCACCGAGAATCAGATGGATTTCGGCAATAAGCACGACAGGCTTCAGCCCAAAAAAAGTGCTCAGGCCATACGCCAGCACGTTGCAGATGGAATCGAGCTCGCCCGGCAATACAAGCTGCCGCAGCGAATAACGGACTTTATTCCCATGCATCACGGCACCACGATCATAAAGCATTTCTATGCAAAGGCACTTGAAGAAGCACCGGATATCAGCCTTGTCAAAGAAGAAGACTTCAGGTATCCCGGGCCTAAGCCTAATTCCAGGGAAACGGCAATACTAATGATCTGCGACAGTGCCGAGGCGATTTCGAGAATTGAGCCGGATAATATCGATGAATTGACAAGACTGATCGATAAAAATATCAAAGACAGAATTTTGGATGGCCAGTTCGACGAAAGTGACATTACTCTGAGCGATCTGAATTCGATAAAGCTTACAATTGTCAGAAACTTGATCGGAAAGGCTCACAAGAGGGTGAAATACAGCGAGATACCGGCACGTGAAAAATAATCTGCCCGCCGGCAAAGAATATATGAAGATGCTGTCCGACCAACTGCTTACGCCGGGAATGAGCAAAGAATTGAAGGACTTCCTGAGTTTTATATCCCTTGAAAAGGGGCTGCTCGGCAACACGGTCGCGGGATACAGGCACGATCTGACTTCGTTCGGGCATTTCGTGGCAACAGTCGGCATCGCCGAATTTTCTGGCGCGGGGACGGCTCATATAAATGATTTCCTTTCTGAGCTTACCGAATCCGGCCTTTCACCCACGAGCCGCGCACGCTATCTTTCCTCCCTCCGCGGCTTCTATAAATATCTTTTCGCCGAGGGCAGGATCAAATCCGATATTTCTGACATCATCGAATTTCCCAAAACGCTGAGGAAGCTTCCGGACACACTTTCGATCGAAGAAATTTTCAAAATCATCGAACAACCCGACTCATCTACATGCTTTGGGCTTCGTGACCGCGCCATGCTCGAGACTATGTATGCCTGCGGCCTCCGTGTCAGCGAGGTTTCCACGCTCAAGCAGCGCGACATCCTGACTGATGCAGGTATAGTCAGGGTCTTCGGAAAGGGTAATAAGGAGAGGATCGTCCCCATTGGCAGTTCAGCTTCCAGCTCAATTGAAGAATATTGCCGCGACGCGCGGCCTTTGCTGTCCAATCTGAATTCCGGAGACATTCTGTTTCTCAATCGCAATGGCAGGGGGCTTAGCCGGATGGGCATCTGGAAAATACTCAATAAATATGTTGAGGTGGCAGGCATCACCAAGAACGTGCACCCCCACACCTTCCGGCATTCTTTCGCCACTCGTCTTCTCGAGGGCGGGGCAGACCTCCGTGCCGCTCAGGAGGTGCTCGGCCATTTGGATATTGCCACCACGCAGATTTATACACATATTGACAGGGAATTCATCAAGGAAGTGCATAGATCCTTTCATCCAAGGGCTTAACTGCCTTTCAGCAATGAATTCAGATCCTCGTCGCCGGCAGAAAGATTATCGAAGAAATCGGCCAATTCTTTGCTGAGGTCGTTTTCTTTCCTCTTGTCCAATTTAATAGCTTTGGAGAGCAATTTGGCACAGCTGTCAATCAATCCCTTTTTGGCATGCACCTTGGCAAGCTGATAATAACCTTCACACCAGTCCGGGGCGAGCTTAATCAGCTTCACGAAGGCTTCTTCCGCCTGATTGATATTTTCAATATCGAGAAGCGTCAGCCCGTAATCAAAGAGGCACTCCACGTTGTCGGGCTCAAGATCGAGCGCGAGTTTATAGTTCTCGGCCGCTTCCTTATAGCTTCCTTTGTTATACAAGGCATCGGCCTTTGCATAAAGCACTTCAGCGTAGTCAGGAAATATTTTCAGGGCACAGTCATAATCAGCGATTGCTTCGTCATATTGCTCAAGGGCATCTTTGCATATTCCCCTGCCGAAATAGGAAGGATAATGCAGTGGGTTGATTTCAACAACCCGGCTGTAGTGTTCGATAGCTTTTTTATAGTTGCCGGAATCGCCGAATGCGCTGGCAAGATTATGCATGCTGTCAACATCATCGGGGCAGCATCTCAGGGCTTCCTGATAGCTTTCAATGGCCTCTGAAAGCTTTCCAAGCGATGAGTAGGTGTTGCCGCGATTATACCATGCCATAAAGAATTTATCATCAATGGCCAGAGCCATGTCAAATGCATCGGTTGCCTGGTAGTATTGCTCCTTGTAGTTGTGAATCACTCCCTTATTGTACCACATATTGGCATCGAAAGGGTTCTCGTCAATCGCGAGGTTATAATATCTGAGTGATTCATCATATTGCAGCAGGCAGTTATAGCAGTACGCTATTTCCTGATATACATCCTTGCTGAAATCCTCATTCTTCTCGAGATAGAGAAAAAGATCCAGTGCCTCGGAATAATTGGATAGATCCTCGAGTATCATGGCTTTTTCGAAGATTGCATCGTCATCGCCCGGATTTATATCGAGCACCTTGTTGATGATGGCATATGCCTCGTCGTATTTTGTCATGGCCTGGAGTATTGCAGCTTTGTTCAGCAGTATTTCGCTGTCCATCGGATCGATGCTTTCGGCCTTTTCCACAGCTTCGAGTGCTTGCTCGGGCCAGTTAAGATTATTCAGCACAAGTGCTTTTTTATTCCATGCATCGGAAGAGAACGGCATGTATCCGATCCATAAATCGCAGAAAACCGCGGCATCCTCGAAGATGGCCTCTTCCACGCAATAATTTACAAGATCCTCTATTGCATCCAAACCCGGAAGTTCGGGATTCTCGTCTTCGCTTTTTTTAAGCTCTTTTTTGTAGAACTCGAGCTTTTCCGACATATCCTCGCCGGATTCGCCTTCATAGAGATCGTCTGTCCCTTGGTATTCCATTCAAGCCCTACTCGTTATAATAAACAACACAATGCAATTTTACAATATTTAGTATGTAAAACCAATAGTATTTTTTCAAAGATCCTGCTCTCCATTCACCTGAAACCCGGCCAGGTTTCCTTTACATAATTTCCTGATATACATTACTCGTTGCATTCTACGTGTTTATTGTTGTCGTCTGTTTTTGGTCTTGAAATCAATTAATATAAATTGAAAGCTTTAGCAAAGTTGTGCCTGCTTGTTATCTACATGCAAAATTACAAAATAACTGCAACTATTCCTATATAGCCGGAGTATTGGGCCTATAAATAGTTGCAGTTATCCTTGCAGATGCTTTTTCTATAATTTTCTGCGATTGGAGGGCAGAGTGATCATAACCAGGTTGCCTTCATCTCCGCCGAAGCTCTCGATTGAAATCACGCCGTTCATTCTTCTTATGTTGGATGCCGCGCGCGCGAACCGCAGTATTATATCTTCATTGTCGTACTTTAGGGCGTCAACAAGCGACGCGAAGTTCTGTTTGTAAATCCGGATCATGCTCTCGCATACTTCATTCCCCGGGCCTACAATCTGAATTTCCGTGGCTGCCTCAGCCTCGCTTGTTTGCGACGCCACTTGTATCGTTGAGCTTTTCAGATCCTCGCCGAGAGCTATGATTATATCTTCAATAGCGCCGGCAAGAATGGCCGGATCAGCCACCACGCAAGAATCATGAACACCCTCGAGCATCTCGATTTTTACTTTCGCCTTATCCTTGGAACTTGAATTAATCTCCTTTTCTGCCTGGTTCAGCAATTTATCAAGCCTGATGGTGCTTAATTCCACGTTGCTCGCAGTGTCTGAATGGATGGCAGCATCAATAATGTCAGAAACGAATGAGAACAGTTCCTCGGAGCTTTCTTCGGCAAAAGTGAGGAACGAGCTTCTTTCCTCGTCATTTTCGTATGCTTCGTTCTGAAGCAGCTGCAGGTAGCCGATGATACTCGTCAGGGAGTTCCTGAGTTGATGGCTAAGCTTGATCATGAACAGAGTTTTTGACTGGCTGGCCTCATGGGCGTATTGCTCTGCAAGTTGTATCTGCTTGGAACGCAATAATGCCTGTTCTTCGGCGATTTTCTCGAGCGTGACATCGCGGCCGATCGAGTAAACCAGGTTGTCGCTTCTGGATATCGTGAAACTCCAACTGATCCATTTCACGTTTCCGGCCGAATCCAGCATCTGCACTACAATCCGCTCGGTTTCCTCGTTCACTGCGGAATTTGAGTTCAACACGTTTTCAAGTTGATCGCTTCCCGAGGCAAGAAGCTCCCTTATGTTCTTCCCGATCATCGATTCGGGGCTGTATCCGAAAACATCGACCGCGGCGGGATTCATGGATTTCCATGATCCGCCCGGATCCATAACGGCGATTACATCCTTGGATGTCTCTACTATCCGCCTTTGCGATCTCGTCATTCTTTCTGCCAGATCGATAGCTTTTGCTTTGCTTGTTGTGATGCTCAGCAGGAAGCCGAATAAAGCAAAGCTCAGCACAAGGCTGATGATCAGCGATAGAAGCGGAAGATATTGCTGAAATTTTCCACCGAAGCCGGGCACAGATTTAAATTTGAAATTGATTACCTTGTCGGCTATCTTGAAAGGTACTACTGTAGTCATCGCGGGCGAATAACTTCTGTTGAAAAGATCGGCGTTTTTGGATTGATAGACAACACGGCTGCTTCCATCCGCGGAAATGCTTTCAAATTTATACGCTATCATCTCATCCGAGGCAAATGCGAGCGAATCTTCGTTCTTGCCCGAAGCCGTCAATGCCTTTTCAAAAAACACTTTGGCATCGACTTCAAGCAATATCGCCCCCTGGAAGTTAGCCCGCCTCTCGGCAAGAGTGTTCCTCGTCGTTCCCCGCGCGTAAACAGGGGTCACTATGAAAAATCCGAGTGTATCGCCGCGCAGGCAAAAAAAGTCTGAAGCTATGTCCGTGTTGAGGTCGCAGGCTTTTTCAATGGCTGTTTTCACTTTCGGATTGGAAGCGAAGTCGAGCCCGCTTATGTGGCCGTTTCTGTTGAACGGCACTATCAGCTCAACGGGATAGTGCACGCTCGCATTCAATTTCGGGTGCACATCGTATGAATAATAACCCTGAGATTTCGTGTTGAATATGAAGAGCGGCAGGTCCTGGCTGCTCACCTTCGGCACGTAAGAAATGCTGAGAATTGAAGGATAAGTCTGGGCAGGCACTGTTGCATAAAGCTCGAAATAATCCTTAACCACTTGGGGAAGCAGGTCGTAAATGCCTCTCATCGAGTGGAGGAATTCTGTTTTTCTTTCAGCCAGGGAGAGCACCCTTGTTTCAACGGACTTCACAGCCTTTTCGAATTGAGAGCGGTTCTCGTCGTGCACCTTGTCGTGGACTATGCGCCAGATGAAAAAGCTCAGCCCGAGCATAAGAAGTAATATAATATAAGCAGGGTAATTTTTGGAGATTGAATATACCTTGCCTTTTGATACGTTGGTTACTATGTTTTCATATGTATTGGTATCGTTATTTTTTTCGGCCATTTTGTTTTCCGGCTATTTGTTCAATAACTGTATCATTTTTCGATTACTGAAATGATGTCGTTCACAAAAGTTTTCGTATTCACGGGTTTTGATATATAGGAATCAAAACCAAGCTCGAGGAATTTATCCCTGTCATTCGACGTTGCGAACCCGGTGGCAGCTACAACCGGCACCCCCTTGCACGCGGGCATTTCGCGGATGATTCCAATCAATTCGGTGCCGTTGATATCTGGAAGAAGAATATCCATTATTATTGCATCAGGAGTGTTATTCTTTAACCATTCCAGGGTGGATGCAGCATCGCTGAACTCGACCGTATTCAACCCTGATTTTTTTAAAAGAGTGCAGTATAGCTTCCTTATTGGCGCGTTGTCTTCAATCACGCAAATTGTCTTTTGGCTCATGGCTTTTCCAAATTAAAATTTAAATCCGGACTCTTTATCAATTTCAAAAATTTTTCCTTCTTTCCCTGCTTCTGAATATTCTTGTTAAATTGCCAAAAACATTCTTCAAATACAATTTATTCCGATTTATTTTTCTATCTGACAATAGTAATCTCCACCCTTCTGTTCTGCCTTCTTCCGGCCTCGGTGTTGTTCGTTACGAGGGGCTTCAGCGAACCTTGCTCGGTCACGAGTATGCTGCCGTTCGGAACTCCTTTTTTCCGCAGGTATTTCTGCACGTTCA
>CAZIHB010000126.1:0-6545 GCA_964538535.1 uncultured Hyphomicrobiales bacterium
GAAAGTAATGCCTTAGAGTTTTGCAGGAACTCAAATAATTCTGCAATTCTCGCTCGCGGCTTTGTTTCAGCATCTTCGTGGCCAATATGGCAATGCTGTAAAATATACTGATTTGGTAAGGATAATTTTGAAAAAATACGTAAATTGAAGAATAGAATCCGAAAATAAAATTATTGAGCAATATGAAATCTTATACCATAACCTTGTTGTTTTTAATTCTCAGCATATTTCCCCTGAAAGCGCAGCCATATGGCTACGGCACCGAGAACCTGCTCGATATTGGCGCCCTTCCGAGA
Organism: uncultured Hyphomicrobiales bacterium; assembly: GCA_964538535.1. Taxonomy (GTDB): domain Bacteria; phylum Bacteroidota; class Ignavibacteria; order Kapaibacteriales; family UBA2268; genus CAZIHB01. Next base: position 297 of record CAZIHB010000126.1, read on the forward strand.
TTGAGGAACTCTGCCCTGATGATGATGGAGAGCAGCAGCGACAGAAAGGGGCAAAATAATGATGGCTGGTTCAGCAATTATTTATATAAAGAGAATGGTGCAAATGTTATTTTTGATGAGTCAGGGCCGGGATTGTTGCAAGTGTTATGGCAAGCCGGAATCCCGGATAATGCAATTTGGAATTTCTATTTTGATGGTGATTCAAAAGCTACTTATCAAATCAAAACATCAGATTTATTTTCAGGAAATATCCCCTTTCTTCCCTACCCGCTAGTTTTGAATGCCGATAACAACTCCGGAGGGTGCGTTTCCTACGTTTCTGTTCCTTTCCAGAAATCATTAAAAATATCAATTGCTTCGGACGCATTTTTTATACTTACCTGGTATAAATTTCCTTCTGATTACAAGATCGATACATGGAACCGAAGTACGGATTTTATCAATGTAATGCCAAAACTACATAAATTAGGATCGGATCCAAAAAATAATATAATTTCCCAAGGCAAAACCAGACTGTCCACCATCCAGACTTCTGAAATTGCCCCGGATCAAGGCATTTTGATATTTACCGACGATACTGCAGGAACGATATATTCAGTGAAACTAAAATTCAATGGGCTTGATGCCTCTGATTCCTTAGAATATTTAACCGATAACGGGCTTATGTTCAAAGGAAAAAGTACATTTGAAATAAAAATTCCTGAAGAATGCAGCGAATTAAAAATGAGAAGGCGGCATGATTATTCATACACGGCTGAAAGCTCCGCTTTTGTTTACATAGATAGCACTTATGCCGGTCTCTGGAAAATCAACTCATTCGATTTAGTTCATGGCTGGATCGATAAAGAGTTTACTTTTCCTAAATCGGCAATAAAACCCGGAAAGGTTTCAAAAATTGAGATCAGAAATTCCAAAAAATATGAAATTACAATTTGGAACGATTTTTTTTATTATTTCTTTTCAAACGGCATTAAGTTCGATTCCTTGGATATATGCAACAAAGAAAGCGAAAATGCTCATAAATACAAATGTGAAGATCCTACTTGGATCGGAACAAAAACAATGTCCTACCATCATCCAAGCTTTAAGCTTAAAAAGATTTCGAATATACTTTCCAACTCATATATAAAAATCTATTTTGATGATGCGGTAAAACCGGATATTTATGCACCTTTGAGCTTATTTTTTGCTGTCGGGCACGAAACTACCCTCTCTGCCAGGGCATTAATGTTTGGCCTCGATTCAGAGGGATACCTATATAATTTCTATCCGGCTCCTTACTTTAAAAGTTGTAAAATTGAATTATGTAACAATTCGAAATACCCGATTACAAACTTATCCGCTGAAATTGATATTGCACCGAACGACTTCTGTGATAGTAATATTGGAATTCTTAAAACAGAGTATCGCGTAACCAAACCCGATTCGAAACTCAAGGAAATTGACATTTTATGCACCGAGGGAGACGGACACATTGTCGGTACAGTATATGAAGCTAATGATGATAATAATTGGTATATGGAAGGAGATTGGAGAGCATATATCGATAATGCACGTACTCCGTGGTTTTCAAATACAGGTACCGATGATTACTTCAACTGCGGCTTTTATTTCAACCGAGGTTCAGTCAGCAATTCAATGAATGGCCAATCCAACACAGTCGGGTCCGAAAGAACTATGTACAGATCGCATATAATTGACCCAATACCGTTCAAAGCAAATATTCGCTTTTCAGTTGAGAGAACAGATTTTTCAGACTACCCTGCCGTATTTCGATCGCTGTGTTTCTATTATTTAAATTCTGAGAAGTCATTATTCTTAGTTGACAGCATTGAAGTTGGTAATGCCGAATCAGAAGATAAACATCACTATAAAGTATCTGGAAATAGTACTGAAAAACAATTGACATCAACCTTCGAGGGGATAACATCCGACATCAATTTCACCGATATAGGCAGAGAAAACAAAGGCGTTTCTTCTTTTGACGCCGATGTGAGTGGCGCTATAAACGGGATCAGGATTTACCGTACTTTCAACTGGTCTCAAATCAATCAGAAAGCTAAGGTGTTTGTCGATGGTGAGTATGTCGGGATATGGTTTAATCCCGGCTTTAACAATTTCCAGAAATGGCGGGAAGACGCCTTTCTCGTCCCGCAAAGTTTCGTCAAGGGCAAAAGCAGGGTCAATCTAAAATTTGTTCCCGAAAATGATACAACTGTCTGGACGGAATATCAATATAAAATATACGCGGACACGAGAAAGGACACCGTTTTGCCCGATACGAACGTAAATCCGCCGACTCCGCCAGCCAATCGCAGCCACTCCTTTGCCTGGCCCAATCCTGCCGGCAGCAGCATCAGCTTTTTTTCAAAGGATATTAAGTCTGTAAAGATTTTTGATATACTGGGGAATGAGACTAAAGCATACTACCAGTTTGCCGAAGGCAGCATGGTTACTTTATCAATTGCCAATCTGCCGCCCGGAGTGTATTTTGCAGCCGTCCAAACGTCAGCAGGAATGGAAAAATTCAGATTTATCAAAGCTGAAAAATAATATTCTGCACAAATTGAATTGAAATTTTGAGGTGCTTTCCAAATGAAAGCACCCCAATTTTTTCACTCGTACCTCAGTGCTTCAATCGGATCAAGTTTTGCTGCTTTCCACGCAGGATAGGCACCGAAGACCAACCCGAGGAAAGTGCATATCGCGAGACTGACAATCACCCAGTCAAATGGCACCGACATTTTGATGCTGATCAATTTACCGAATAATGATGACGCGGCAAATCCCATCAGCACGCCAATCATCCCTCCGACCTGGCATAATGTTATTGCCTCGACAATAAACTGCGTGAGTATCCAGCTGCGTTTTGCTCCTATGGCCTTACGGATGCCTATCTCCCTTGTCCTTTCCTTCACAGAGACAAGCATGATATTCATTATACCCACCCCGGCAGCTATAAGTGCGATAGCTCCGGAAAAAAATCCGAAATATGTAAGATAATCCGTCAGGTTCGAGAATTGTTCGGCTATCGCTTCATTCGTTTCAATCTCGAAACTGTTTTCCTCCCACGGTTTGCAATTTCTGATCGTCCTCATTATCCCCGTGGCCTCGTCCAGGCTTGACGTAAGTTCTTCTTTGCTTGGTGCCTTGATGTTAAGCGTGAGGGTTTCATCCTGCTCTGACGAAAAATACTTTAAGTATTGGGTGGCAGGTATCAAAATGACGTTGTCCTGGCTTCGGCCAAGCATTGCGCCCTTGACCTCAAGTGTGCCGATCACCTCATATTTTTGATTTTTCACCTTGAGTATCTTCCCGATTGGATTAATGTTCGGAAATGCCTTAACAATAACATCATTGCCGATGATGCAGACATTCTTGCAGAAATTCACATCGTTTTCCATGAACGGCCTTCCGTCGCTCATTTTGTAGTAGTTGGTATAAAGGAAATTTTCGTCGCATCCAAGAAGCATCACATCCGGGTCTGTTTCATTATTACCGTACTTTGCCTGGAATCCGACACCGCCGGTATAATAGCTCACCTGGCAGTCAGGATCCATTTTTCTCTTGAAATCGCGGGCCTGAGAGAAGGTAATGGGTTTCCTCTTCTGGTATTTATGCCATGCTTCGTGCCCCAACTGGAGCTTTGGCATTTTATAAATCGAGAATGTGTTTTCACCAAGTTCTTCCATCTCTCCGGATATCGTTGAATCTATAGACCTGACGAGTGTTCCTGCCCCCATTATGGCAAACACGCCTATGGAAATGCTTAGAAGTGTCAGGATTGCCCTTAGTTTATTGACTCTTATCGAATCAAATGCCAGCATTATGCTTTCAAATATATTCATTTCATTCGCCTTTATTCGTTTCTCATGGCCTCGACAGGATCAAGCTTCGAGGCTCTCCTGGCAGGCAAAAATCCGGCTAATATCCCGACAAATATCGAAACAACACTCGCCACCACCAGGAGCTCATAGGGCAATACCTTCGATAGAAATGATGCTGAGGGGTAAAATCTCGGCAGAAATTCTCCCACGGCATAAACAAATATCGAACAAATGATAAATGAAACGAACGCTCCGATAAGGCACAGCGATGCGCTCTCAAGTATTATCTGCGTCAGTATCGTACGTTTCTTTGCTCCTATGGCTTTCCTTATGCCGATCTCCTTTGTCCTCTCGGTAACGGACACGAACATGATATTCATTATTCCGATTATTCCGACTAAAAAAGACAATGCAGTCATTCCGATGCCGACTCCCCAGACTACCATCCTTATCGACGCGGCAGTTTTTTCGAGTGCTTTTGATTCGTTTATTGAAAAATCGTCCGACTGATTGGGTGATAGATTCCTTATGCTCCTCATAAGGCCGCGCGTCTCATCCCTGACTTCATCCAGCTGCGCAACTGAACCTGCTTTGACAACAATCTCGATGGAACGGTTGGTCCTGCCGAATGTGCTTAAAAATTCCGTCAAAGGAATGAAAACCTGGTTGTCGATAAAATCAAGGAACATTGTGCCCTGCTTTTTCAGCACGCCGATAATTTCATATTTCCGGCCGTTGATTTTCAGTTCCTGCCCGATGGGATTCTGCTCACCGCCAAATATGGTCTCTGCAACTTTGCTCCCAATGACAATCACGTTCGAGGATTTATGATCCTCCCAGCTCGTGAAGAATCTGCCGTCAGTCACGTTACCGCCCGGTGTCAGCCCGTACTCGCTCCTTGTTCCGACAACGTTTATGCCCTGGTAGAGATCGCTCCTGTACTTGATAGATGCCCCCCACTTACTGACAGACGGGGTGCACAGTTCTGCTGTTCTTATCCTCGAGCAGAATTTATTTGCATCCTCAATCGTGATATTCTTTCTTGCTTGAATATCTTTCCAGTTCGCACCCCCGGCCCAATCCCATTTATCGACGTAAAGCATGTCGGACCCGAGTATATTGAATGTATCTTCCATAGCCTGGTCCAGCCCTGTCAGCACCCATCCCATGAGAATAACGAAAGAAATACCGATCACCACTCCCAGTGAGGCAAGCAGAGATCTCATCTTGTTGCTTCTAATCGTATCTATGGCAAGCTTGAAAGCTTCCGATAATTCAGATAATTTCATTTCTTCCCGAATGATTTATTGGGGATCCGCCCCGTTAGTGCAAATATTATAGGCCTTGGCGGGGCGGCCTTGTTATTTAATTACCAGGATTGAGCACGGCGGGTGCGACAAATTTCACCTGGTTGTGGTTTATTTCATCGTGCTCTATCAACCCGTCTCTAAGCCTTATTATCCGCTTGGCGTGACGTGCAATTTCTTCCTCGTGCGTTACGAGGATTATACTGTTCCCCTTCTGCCAGAGTGAAGAGAATATCTTCATAATCTCCTCGCCCGTCTTGGAATCAAGATTCCCGGTCGGTTCGTCGGCAAGAATAATCGAGGGTTTTGTCACGAGGGCTCTCGCTATTGCCACGCGCTGCCTCTGGCCGCCTGATAACTCGTTGGGCTTGTGATGCATCCTATCCTCCAGGCCCACGCTTCTAATCGCCTCAACAGCCATATCTTCCCTCTCCGAGGAGTTGATCCCTGCATAAACCAAAGGCAGCTCTACATTTTTGAGCGCTGATGATCTGGGCAGCAGGTTGAAAGTCTGAAATACGAAACCTATCTTTCGGTTGCGTATTTCGGCAAGCTCGTTGTCGTTCATGCTGCTTACGTCATCGTTCGTAAGCTGATATTTTCCACTCGTGGGAGAGTCGAGGCACCCGAGTATGTTCATGAGCGTGGATTTACCCGAGCCCGAGGGGCCCATTATAGCTACATACTCGTTCTCGTATAAGGAGAGGCTGACATCCCTCAGAGCGAAGACAGGCTCGCCGCCCATTTTATATACCTTAGAAATATGCTCAATTTCTATTATCTTATTCTTGTGATTTTCCTGCATTGTGCTTCCGGAGAAATTATTAATATTATTATCTCTTGCTGTATTTCTTCTTCTTGGACGTGTCAACGGCTATAGGAGAGCCATCGTTCAATGTCTTGCTCACAGCCTGGAAGCTGCCCGACACTATGTCTTCTCCCTCGCCGAGCCCGCCGGTTATTTCAATATAACCATTATCGCTGATACCTGTTTCCACGTTGCGCTGCTTCACTTTATTACCGTTTTTCACAAAAACGATCTGCTGCGGTTTTGCTTTTTCCTGCTTCTCTTCTTTCTTCGTCTTTGCTTTCCCTTCTTTTTCAGTGTTAAGATC
>CAZIHB010000127.1:0-6543 GCA_964538535.1 uncultured Hyphomicrobiales bacterium
TTTGCTTCAGCTGCAGGCAAAGTTTTCTTGGCTTCATCCTTCTTGGGTTCCACTTTCTTTTCAGTCTTGGCTGGCGCGCCGCCAAGGGTTTTCTTCGCGGATTCCTGCGCGTTGACTGCGCCGAACATCAAAGCCACGGCAAGTGCCGATGTGATAATCAAATTCTTCATTTCAGCTCTCCTTTTTTATTAGAAAATAAACTCAATACAAAACAAAGCGGAGAATCCCGCGCGTGGCAAAGACTCTCCGATATTTAAATTGCTCGTGTCCCTATTTCACCGATTTCTTCGCGTAAGGCACGTTGTCGCCTTTTTGATAAGAGATTTCAAGCTTCACGTACTTGTTGTTCGAGCCGCTTGTGCTCGGCCACAGGAAGGATTTCGTTGTCGGATCCTTGATGATCATGATCTTAGCATAGTTAACCTTGGTGCCTTTCGTGATCTTAGCGATAAGAACCAGGTTGTTATCGCCCGTGTCGATCGCGTTCAGATCGTAAGCAACTTCGGTAAAAGTGCCTGTGCTGAGGGCTTCGGAATCGAACACCGAGTTGAGCGATGTTGCCAGCCAGTAATTGTTCGAGATTTCTGTCTTGGCCGTCGGTGTGCCTGTTCCAATATTAATCTGGCTTGCGGATCCGAAAACCAGCTTGTTGTCGCGTGTGTCGATCCCGATCTGCCAGTCTGTTTTGCTTGCTGCTGTCAGATTCTTCGGGGCGCCGGCTGCTTCGTCGAAGAGGCTGAGGCCCGATCCGAATGATGAAGCATACTCGTAGATGAGTATATCATTATCGTTATCGTTCTTTGTGAATCTTGTGGCGGGCGACCATTTGATAGTCTTTGCCGTGGAGAGGCTGTCGGTGGTGAACTGGGCGCGGATCTGGAACATGTAAACGGTTCCTTCTTCAAGCCCTGCTATTTCAACGCGGTTCGTGCCCTTCGAGAATGTTTTGGATGCTATGGGCGAGGGCGTTCCGTCTTCCTTAAGCACGTCAACGACGTAGCATTTGAAAAGGGCATCGCTTTCCGATGCTGAAACCTTCCATTTCAAGGCAACTGTAGTGTTGTTTATTGATGTGGCAGCAACTGAATCCACGGCTTCCGGTTTTGCGCCCGGAGTCTCGGGATTTGTCGAGTCATCGCTGCAGGATGTGAGAATCAAAGCCATCATGGCAAGAGCGCCGAGCAAGCTTTTGAACTTGAATAAATTCATGGTAACTCCTTATTGATCGAATAATAACAAAGTACTGACACAGTATATGATAAATCTGTTTAATCAACCTGTTCCTGGTATTCGGATAATTGCAAAGAACGCGGATTTCCGTTTCAAATATGTATTAACGGGTATTAAAATAGAATATTATAATAAAAAACGCAATAATAAATTATTATTGCAGTCCTATTATTATATTTTTGCCGCGAGTGACAGCTCGCGTGCCAGCTCGCGGGTGAGCATCCCGCGGTCGAATTTTCCGGCGTAAGCCTTGTCGGGGCGCGGCAGCCCGCCGTTCCTCCACTTCCCGTAAAGCTCCTCTATTGCGGCGGCTATCGCCTTCGTGTCCTTCGGGCCCGTGGCCGTGGCTGCTTTTGTGTCGAGCGCGGCCTGGCGTATGTTGCCCTCGGGCGCGCAGATTAGTATCGGCTTCATGGCGCCGATATATTCATAAAGCCGGCTGGGCGTGGCTATCTCGTTGGTTATCATCATCCAGAGCACGTCTGACTCCATCAGGTTTTTCACTGCTTCCGAGTGGGGGAGATAGCCCGAGGCTTTCACGACGCCCTCCAGCTTCAGCCTGCGGATAAGACGCTTGTGGCTGTTGCGCAGCAGACCTATGAACCTGGCTTCAACGTGAGCCCGGGCCGAGGGGGTGCGCTTCAGAAATATCGCGAGGGCCTTCAGGAAATACTTTGGGGTCAGGTCGTCGGGAAACAGCCCGCTGTGCGTGATAGTGAACATGTTCCGGTCGGGCCTCACTCCCGCCCACGGCAGGAAATCCTCGGAATCATACCCGTGGGGAATTATTGTTATATCATTATGCGACATGAATTTATACCGCATGAGCATGCGTTCCTTCATGTAGCGCGATGTGACGATGCTCTTCTCGGCATAGGTCAGCACTTTTGATTCAAGCCTGATGCTGTATGACTTGTGGAACGGCGTCGCGTAGAAATAGAACGCGTTATCCACCCATAAATCTCGATAATCGGTTATGAACGGGATGTTGTATTTCTTCGATAATTCGTACGCCACGAGAAAATCCGTGAATGGCGGCGCCGTGGCATAGATGACGTCAATTTTGTGTTCGTTTATGATCTTCTCCCCAAGCGCCACGGCATGTTTTTTCCACATCCGCCGGCTGTCGGGCTGAAAAACAGTCTGGAGCAAAGCTTTCTTGATCTTCTGCCCAAGATAGGAGGGATACTTCATCGGCAGGCCGCGCTTCCTGGCAGCAAACCTGCTTATATCCGGCGCCGTGCGGTAAACCAGGGCGTCAGGCCCGAGTTCCGATGCCAGGCCGTCGTCGAAAGCATAATAGGCTTGCGGGCTTGTTGTAAGCACTATCGGATTCCACCCGTGCCCGGGCATGTATTTGCAGAACTTCAGAGTGCGCTGCACGCCGCTTAACCCCATCGGGGGGAAGTAGTATGCTATCACGAGAGCGTTCCTCAAAGCCATATCGCCATTATCCCCATTATGCAGTATTTATCCCCTCGGCCAACACCTCGCCGGGGAAAAGCCCGGCCTTGTTGGCACGGGCAAAATTACGATTTATTGCGCTTTTTTACGTAGTTTTTTTACCTTGCCGGGCGGGCTGCGCCCCGGCCATACATTCCGGGCACAGGGCACAATATGTGCGCCCTGAAATAGCTTGCGGGACAATTTCGTTATTATACTTAGCTTCAACGAATTTTATTGATTTTTGAGCCTGCTATTTTTTAATTTTGAAGTATATTTATAATTATCATATAAGTAAGTTTGTCTGCAACCTGAAATGAGGGAAAGGCGATGAAGAGGATAGGGATCTTAACGAGCGGCGGCGATGCACCGGGCATGAACGCCCATATAAGGGCAGTGGTCCGCACGGCTCTTGCCCGCAGCATCGAAATTTACGGGGTGGTGAACGGCTTCACCGGGATGATCGAAGGTGAAATAATGAAGCTCGGCAGGAAAGACACAGCCAACATTATTTCCCGTGGCGGCACGATATTGAAAACCAGCCGCTCCAAGGAATTCATGAATCCGGGCGGAAGGGCCGCCGCGGCCGAGCAGCTCCGCGATGCGGGCATTGAGGGCCTTATCGCCTGCGGGGGAAACGGCACTTTCAAGGGGGCTCATGCCCTGTGGGAAGAGCACGGCATACCGGTTGTCGGCACGCCAGGCACTATCGACAATGACCTCTTCGGCACGAACTATACTATCGGGTACGACACGGCAATCAACACCGCGGCAGAGGCCATCGACCGCATCAGGGACACCGCAGACTCTCACGGCAGGGTGTTTATCATTGAAGTGATGGGCCGCCATGCCGGATTCATCGCCATGGACGTGGGAATCTCGTGCGGAGCGGAGTATATCGCCGTGCCAGAGGTTATCACCAACCTTGATCTGCTCTACCAGAGAATACTGAAGCAGGGCAAGCAGAGAAGAACGGTCATAATCGTCGGGGAAGGTGACGACGTCGGCGGGGCGAACACCATCGGCTCGCTATTGAAAGAAAAATACGACATTGATACAAAAATCACGATACTCGGCCACATCCAGCGGGGAGGCAGCCCAACCGTGAGGGACAGGGTGCTGGCAAGCCACCTTGGGATGGCCGCCGTCGATGCGCTTCTCGACGGCAGGACCGACGTGATGATCGGCCGGATAGACCACGACATAAGCTACACTCCTCTCATCGACACATGGACGAAGCAGAAGGCTCTCTGGCCGTTCATGATGGAATTGGCGGACGTTTTGGCATAGTTTTTTCATGTTCTGTCTTGAATTTTGAACCACGATGCCCGCGCGGCTCCCCAATCGGGCGGGCTGCCCGGGCGGTGGTTGTTTTTTTCCCAGTCTTCTGGCTGAATATGCAGGAATATTATGGTAAATTTTGCCTTATTTGAAAACGCCGGAAAGCCTGACTCGGCAAAATGGGCTGAAGAATCCGCGAAGTTCCTCCTCGGTGCCGGACATAATTGCTGCGCGAGGCTCGAGCTGATAAGCCGGTTTTCTTCGGATATAGCCTCGAAGATCACCCCGCTTCCCTATACCGAGTTCGAGAAATTCGCCGATTTCATTCTCTCTTTCGGCGGCGACGGCACCATGCTCTCTGCCGCCCGGTACATGATCAATTCCGAGCTCCCGATTGTCGGTTTCAACGTCGGCAATCTTGGATTCCTCGCCGAATATTCCGTCACCGAGCTTGAAGAAGCTTTGAGTGATCTTGTGAACAGCAGATACAGGATCGTTGACCGCAGCGTTTTTGAAACAGAGATCGAGGGCGAAACGATTTACGCGCTGAACGATTTCGTGGTCGAGAAATTGAATTCCTCGCGAATGATCACGGTAAGAGCCTATTCAAATGAAAAATATATCGGTGATTACCGTGCCGACGGGCTGATAGTGACCACGCCCACGGGCTCAACGGCCTATTCGCTCTCCTGCGGCGGGCCGATCATCTCGCCAATGGCCCCCGTGATGTGCCTGACCCCAATCTCGCCGCACTCGCTCAACCTCAGGCCCCTTATTATCCCCGACACGAGCGAGGTGAAGCTGATGGTCTTCGCTCCGAACCAGATGGCCAAGTTCGTGGCTGACGGGTTCATCGAAAAAGTCCTGAAGAACGGGGAATCATTCACCATACGCCTCTCACCCAAAAGGGTTAAGCTCGTGAAGCCGTTAAAGAGCGTATATTACGACCTGCTCAGGAAAAAGCTGCTCTGGGCCACCCACACGCTTGACGACGGCACAAGAAGGTAAGGACCGCTCAGAACCTGAAGCCCACGCCGATGCCGGCATTATACTCGACGGTGCCGAAAGAATAGAGGTATTTTATACCGAAATTGGGAGATACGAAAAACGTGTTTCCGATGTTCTGCTTGATTTTGACACCCACGCCGCTTGCCATCGTGCCACCGTCCTCGGTGAAAGTGTAGCCGAGCGGGTTTATGTATGGAACGAGCCACATGTCGTGCCCCGCGGGTATGTGATACGACACGCCCTCGGGCACTGCAGCTACGAGCAGCCCGGCGAGCGCCGCGCCCGCGAACTGGTTGTCGTTCTCATCGTCCGAGTTATCCGTTGCCGAGGCATCAAGCAGGCTGCCAAAGCAGTATAGCCCGCCCGCGAAACCCGCGTTGGTGAAGCCATAGGGCACTCCCTGCCTCGAGCCGAAGACAAAATTATAATTCAGGCTGAGGTTGCCCGTCACGAATATTTCAAAGCACACCCCAAACGCGTTCCCGTCCTTGTTCTCCGACCTCGTGTGATCGGCACTCAAAGTGATGCTGAACCTCTTGAAACTCTCTGCCCCGCGCGCGGGTGCTTCTTCGGCCATCGAAGCCCCTGCGGAAAAAAGCAGGATAATGCACGCTATTACTATTCCCTTCATCTCACACCTTATGCGAAGCTGTTGTTTTTAATGAATACGTGTGCCGCGAGTTCAAGTTTCATCACACCCCGCGGGCATCCGGCGGCCAGATGATTTTGTGCATCTGCACCTGCATCCTCACGTCGAGCCCGGAGGCGAGCACCCACCCGGCAAGCTCCGCCGGTGCGCACGCTCCCGCGACGGGAGAGAAAATCACCGCCCCGCACTTTTCGGCAAGTGCATATTTCTCCGTTATCTCGCACGCCCGGTCGAAATCCTCCCTGCAGGAAATAACAAACTTCACCTCATCTGAAGGAAGCAGGTGCCGGATATTATCGAAATTCATCCTGCCTGCCATGCCCGACCCGGGGCATTTCAGATCCATGATTTTTATCACACGCGCGTCGAGCACGGAAACGTCAAGGCTGCCGTTCGTTTCAATGGCGCACTCATAGCCAAGATCGCACAAATGCTTCAGGAGCAGGGCCGAACCTGCCTGCAGGAGCGGCTCGCCGCCCGTCAGCTCCACGAATTTGCATTTATACGAGCTGATTTTCTCTACTATCTCATCCCCTGACATGCTCAGATAAGCGGCATTTATTTCACGGGCATATATTGTGTCGCACCAGGAGCACTCCAGGTTGCACCCGCCGAGCCTGACAAAGATGCACGGCCGCCCCGCGCGCGTCCCCTCGCCCTGGATGGAGAAAAATATCTCCGACACCCTGAATTTAAGTTCGGATAATGCCTGCCCGCTCATGATATGCAATCCGCTTTTCTTAGTTCTTCCACATCATCGAAATGGCGCTTTTCCCCGCCGATAATCTGGTAATTTTCGTGCCCTTTCCCGGCCACGAGCAGCAGGTCGCCCGATCGTGCAGCCCGCACCGCTGCTCCGATGGCGTCGGATCTGTTCTCAATCGCTATTATTTTCGAGGCAAGCCCGTCCTTGACCCCACCCAGAATATCTC
>CAZIHB010000128.1:0-6520 GCA_964538535.1 uncultured Hyphomicrobiales bacterium
CCTGCGACCAGGTGTTTCTAAGTTCGGTAATTATATATAAAGCTTCGTCGTATTTCTTTTGGAAAATGCACCTCTGGCAATACTCGTACATTCTGTAAAGCCGCGTGGCGGTTTCTTCATACTCGAAATTGAGCGCACCCATGAGTTCGATAAGCACGCGGCTCATTTTCGATATATCTCCGCGCTTGCAGCTGACGATAAAAAGGTCGTACATCTTGAGAATCAGCTTCTCTTTGCTCCAGGAAAGCACTTCCTGCTCTATGTAGGAGGGCACTTTTCCCTTTCCGTCTTTTGTTCCGCCTCCATATACTCTTGAAGCGGCAAGCTGTCGGGCTGTATCTGCCATTTTGAGTCCTTCTTTTTAAAAATTTATTTTTACAAAGGACGGGTTCATTTCGCAAACGAACCCGTCCCGCGTAATCATCTAATCCAATTCAAGCATGGCAAATTTCCCGTGCCGGTCAATCTTAGCTGAACAGCTTCAGGAAGGCTGAAGGATTCTGGTTGGCCTGGGTGAGGGAAACCAGCGAAGCCTGCTGAAGGAACTGCGACTTGACAAGGTCCATCTGTTCAGTTGCCACGTCGGCATCTTCGATGCGGGAAATTGCCGACTTGTAGTTCGTCACCTGCGATGAGAGCAGATCTTCCTGCGAAGTGAGCCTGTTCTCGATACCGCCAAGGTACGAAGCCACCTTGTTTACGTTATTAATAGCCGATGATAAGCTAGCAAGTGTTGTGCCAATATTACCCGCGCTGAATATGTCAAGATCCGAGCTTGAAACAGAGTTAAGGCTGTTCAGGTTCAATCCCGCGACACCGGCAAAATCCGTGTTCGACGTGCTTGTGGCGTTCAGGTTGAATTTATCAGCCGCGGCGCCCGTGCCCGTGATATTGAATTCCGTCGTGTTGGCCTGCTTCAGGTTCACTCCGATTGAGAGGAGAGAATCGTCGGCTTTATAACCGATCGTCCAGTCGCCCGAGAAGTTGCCGTCCAAAAGCTGGCGGCCGCCGAACACCGTTGAATCAACCACGAACTGAATCTGCTGAGCGAGCCTGTAAGCTCCCTTTGCAAGGGCTACTTTTTCATCCGTGCCCAAAGCGCCCGAGGAAGCCGTGGCGGCTGATTCTTTCACTGAGTTCAGAAGTGTATTGATATTGTCAAGGGCGTCCTGGGATATGGAAGTAACGTTCTTTGCTTCACCTACAGCATTCAATGCTGACTTCAATGCGCTGTTCCTTGCCGTCAAAGCGCGGGATGTAATGTACCCGGCCACATCATCGGAAGCGGAATTGATTCTTTTGCCTGTCGAAAGCCTTAGCTGGCTTGTCGATATTTTGTTGTTTGTGCTGATTAACGCGTTGTATGCATTGTCAGCGGGGATGTTTGTGCGGATTCTTGCACCGCCGGAAATTGTGGTTGGCATAATAACCTCCATGTAACACTATTATTTTTACCGGGCATCCTGCCAACTTATATTGTCCTCTTACATAAGTAGTTTTCGGCATTTTTTCGGGGAACTTTAGTTTTTTATTTTCTCCTGACCTGTTTTTTTTTCGGCTAATCTATTTTTCGAAGGATTCGTCCATTATTATCCCGTTCACTTCGGCTCTCGATTTCCCCATGCTCTCCATCACAATGAACTCGCTCGCCGGCAGACGGCAGGGCTTAAACCATATTTCGTCACATTCCACGGAAAACTTGATATACTTACCTTCGCGCTCCATCGAGAAGAACTTCGGCCTGTCGATACCGAATTTATCAGCGGGGAAATCGTGCTCGTTGCCGTCCTCGTCCGTGATCTTAACGCCGCGCGTCGTGCAGTCCACTATAATGCCGGGCTTCGAATTGTAATCATGCCCCGTCGTGTTGAAATGGAGCCGCACGCCCTCGCCCTCGAGTATATTTATGTTGAAGGACGACTTCATGAAAGTCATGCCGGGCACACGCAATGCCACGGAGCAGCCCTCGTCGAGGATGAAGCCGTTGTCGGCTGTCTGAATGATGTCGAATATTCTGCCGAACTTGTTGCCAACCATCACGTAAGGAGCCGCGCCGCGCTTGTTCAGCACCATCAGTTCCGGGTTGCACGAGGCCAGGATGGAGCCTGCGAGCATGGCGCCTGAAAGCAGCACGCCCATTGCGTGCCGGGCGGAGTGCGGAAATTTGACCATTTTTTTACTCCTCGGGCTATTATACGCCATTATTTTTTGTTGTATCTAAGCTCTTCGGGCAGGAATATTCTGTCGTCTATGCCGATGCCGAACCCCACGTAAGCGCCGCTGAACCTTGAAGATTCTCCGAAATTTCCGGCCAGGAAACTGCTTCTGGCGTTAATTTTATCTCCGCTCGCGAAGCCAAGGAGGAAGCTCAGGTTGAACATGTCGTTAAGCTTCAGGTTCAGCCTGTTGCCTATGTGAATGAATGAAGAAGGGTAGTAATTCAGCTCGAAGAATGGTTCGGTGGATAGCTCGTCAGCCAGCACCGTCTGCCAGTACCCGAGCCTGACGGGCAGCACGCCGAGCCCCCACTTGCCGTCGCCGAGCCCGACAAAATTGAGCAGGGAAGTGCCGGCGTATAGCTTGTAATCGGAGAAGGGAAGTGCCACCGATGCGATGCCGCCCCTTAATATCATTCCTTTCAGCAGGCTGCCGCTTTTACCGGAGTTCAGGCCCGCCGGCGCGTTAGTATTCAAAAGGCCAAGCTGCACGA
This sequence comes from uncultured Hyphomicrobiales bacterium, assembly GCA_964538535.1. Taxonomy (GTDB): domain Bacteria; phylum Bacteroidota; class Ignavibacteria; order Kapaibacteriales; family UBA2268; genus CAZIHB01. The sequence continues at coordinate 2,711 of CAZIHB010000128.1, forward strand.
GCCCCACATTCCAGGATGAATGCGGGTAGTCCTTCCATTCCTTTTGGGTTTCGCTCACAAGGTTGAGGAAATCCAGCACTGAGACCCCGAGCCCGGCATAGACCATCGAGACGCTTTGCGCCCTCGATGAATCATAATCGCTCGTGCGCGGGAAAAAACTTCCCTCCATGTTGCCGCCCGTGGCATAGCCGATATAAGCCCTGACGTTCAGCCCGCCGATCGAGCCGACATCCATCGAGCAGCCGAAGTTGACATACTGCGACGGCAGGTAGCCTATGCCGAAATAGGGGGTGAATGCTATATAAGGTATTTCTTCTCTCAGGAAATATCTTTTCCTGAGATATAGCGGCGCGATGCTCGCGAGGTATTTTTCCGAGCGAGCGTCCGGCAGTATGAACTCGACCGCGGATGTGCCGACGGTCCAGTTTTTCGCGTCGCGGAACCATCTCAGCCGCCACTCACCTATGCCCAGCCTGTAAATCCCGCCGGAGAAAAGCTTGCTGCTGCTGCCGCGCCACGTTCCGTCAAGCTTGTCGAAATCCGGGAAAACGCCGAAGAGCCCCGTGCCTATGGCATGCGAATTCGAGCCGCCGACTATTCCTATGCCCTCGAAGAGCCCCAGCCTGATGAAATCCGGGTAGTGCCTCTCCACCGTGCTGTCGCGGTGCGTGATCTCCCGATCGGATCGAACCACTCTCGAGGATGGATATATCAGCCCGTTGTCCCTGTTGCCGGGTGCATTTGCCACGTAGCTTCGGCTGGTTGTGTCGCGCTCGGTTATCGTGTAAACATCCTGCTCAACGCGCTCGTAAGAAACGCAACCTGCCAGCAGCGACAATGCACAAAGAATCGAAATTTGAACAAACCTTGTCATGTTCACCCCGAAATGGTTCGATATTATATTTATAACAAAGTCCGGCTATTCTGCCTCAAAGCTGAGCTTTGCAAGCCCCTTCAGCTCGGCTGTAATTTCATCGCCCTTAATTATCCTGCCGACTCCCTCGGGCGTGCCCGTGAATATCACGTCGCCGGCGCGGAGAGTGAACACCCTCGATAAGTACGACACGAGCTCGGGCACGCTCCTTTCCATATCCGCAGTGTTTCCATGCTGGCGCACTTCACCGTTCACACTCAGCTCCAATTCAAAATCCTGCTTTCCACGCTCGAGCAGGCTCGCCGGCACGAACCTGGAAATCGGCGCGCTATGCCTGAAGCCTTTCGCGACGGCCCAAGGCTTGCCTTTCTCAGTGGCTTCCTTCTGCACGTCGCGCAGTGTGAGGTCAACCCCGACCGCGTAGCCCGAGACGTAGTCGAGCGCGTTTTCTTCAGCCACGTCGGCGCAATCCCTGCCGATCAGAACCACGAGCTCCACCTCGTGGTGAACGTTCTCCGAGTATCCCGGCAGGGGCACCCTGCTGCCGTCAGGGACGTAGGCCTGCGCAGGCTTCAGGAAGACCACCGGCTCGGCGGGTATCAGGTTGCCCATCTCTTTCGCGTGGGCAGCGTAGTTGCGCCCGATGCAGAACATAGTGCCTGCTTCAATTTTCCTGCCGTCCGTCAATTCATATTCTATCTTCATCTTGTTTGATTCTTCCATCGTTAACAATTGCATATTAATAATAGTAGAAAGTTCTGTTGCCGTTCGGCACTGTCTTTTTCGGCAGGGGAGGCAGGGCCGAGGGCTTTTGCTGCAATTTGGCTTCCTGCTTCGGCGCCTTAGGCTGGGAAACGGGTTCATCCGCCTGCGGGCTCAGGTTCGGGTCTGCCGGGGCAAGTTCCTCGTCACCCGTTGCAGTCGAATCCGAGGAGCTCCCGCCCCCGCCGTAATCGAATTTTCTTTGCTTATACTGGATGCCCGGATCGGCGTATATCTTCGCCATCAGCCTTCCCCAGAGCGGGGCCGCCGACTTTCCGCCATAACCCTCGGCTCCGATGCAGTCGAACGTGATGCGTTTGTCGTCGAAGCCCATCCATATTCCGCACACAAGCTGCGGAGTGTAGCCGACGAACCAGGCATCGGCCGCGTCATCTGTTGTGCCGGTCTTGCCCGCGGCATCACAGTTCGTCAGGTACTGCCTTACTGCCTTGCCCGTGCCGTAGTCAACCACGCCGCGCATCATCGAGGTCATCTGCGTCACCGTCCTCTTATCCAGGGCATCGACAACGCTCGACGATTTCTTGTCGTAGAGCACGGCGCCGTTGTGGTCTTCAATCCGTGTATAATAAACCGGATCCACGTGGATGCCGTTATTCGCGAAGGCGCAGTAGGCCGACACCATCTCGACCGGCCTGACTTCGCAAGCCCCGAGCGCGAGCGCCGGGACGGCGTTCAACTTCGATTCTATGCCCATTTTTTGCGCCAGGTTCACCACTTCCGAGGGATTAGTAACCTGGGTTATCAGTCTGGCGGACGCAGTGTTGATCGATGACACCAATGCACTATACAGGGTGCGCGATTCACCCGGACCGGAGGAGCCTGACCCCTTCGGCGTCCATACTTCACCCGAGGGCAGCTGGTATGAATACGGGCCGCACTCAATCGTGGACTGTGCCGACATGCCGTGCTGCAGGGCACATGAATAGACGAAAGGCTTGAATGAGGAACCCGGCTGCCTCTTGATCTGCGTGGCATGGTTCAATGAGTATTTCGTGGCCTTGTTCTCCTTCATGAATTTCGGCGAAGCCCCAACCATAGCGAGCACGCCGCCCGTCTGGGGATCAATGACGACAAGCCCCACCTGAACGGTGGTTGCAACGTTCTTCACCGAGTCCACGAATCCCTGGTCCATCAGCAGCCTGCGCTCGATCGAGGCCTTGTCGGACTCGTTCGCTGCGCGGTAGTCCGGCCTGTTGCGCACGGCCTTCCTGAGCAGATCCTGCAGCAGAGCCTGCTTGCCGTTCCAGGTCCATCTCTGATTGAAAAATCCCTGGAATTCTCTAAGGTGCTCTTCCACGGCCTGGTTTGCATAAGTCTGAATTTTCGAGTCGAGGCTCGTGTGGATCGTCAGGCCGTCGCGATAGAGGTCAAAATCTTTCAGATTGTTGCTGTTGCTGAGCTTCTGCCTGATGAATTCCACGAAGTGGGGAGCAATCTGCAGGCCGAGATTCTTTCTCTGCAGCCCCCTGTCGCCGCCATAAACGTTTATTGGCTCGTTCATTGCCTTCGAGAATTCCCACGGGGTGATCACTTCCTGATCCATCATCAGGTTGAGCACGAGGTTTCTCCTGCGCAGGGCACGGTCATAATCAGTCTGCGGGTTATAATTGGATGGCGCCTTGAGCATCCCGACGAGCAGAGCGCACTCGGCGAGCGAAAGCTGCGAGGGCTGCTTGTCGAAATATACCTGCGATGCCACGTTTATGCCGTAGGCCCCCCTGCCGAAGCCGACAGTGTTGGCATAAAGGGCGATAATTTCTTCCTTGGTGTAGGTGCGCTCTATCTGCATTGCCGTGACTGCTTCCCTTATTTTCCTGGCAAGCGAGCCTTCCCTGTTCAGGAACAGGTTCCTGGCAAGCTGCATGGTGATAGTGCCCGCGCCCTCCTTCGTGTGGCCGGCCAGCAGATTCTTGAAAGCAGCGTTAATCACCCTGCCGGTGTGAACTCCCCAGTGATCCCAGAATTTTCTGTCCTCAGTGGCAACGAGTGCCTTGATGAAATAGCCCGGGATGCTGTCGTAGGGCAGCGGCACCCTTCGCTCTATGTAGAAGTGGTCAAGCAGCACGCCATCGGCGCTCAGCACGCTCGTGGCAAGGTTCTGCTTGGGATTCTCGAGTTGTTCGAGCGAGGGCATTCCGTCGCTTGTCACGAAT
>CAZIHB010000129.1:0-6255 GCA_964538535.1 uncultured Hyphomicrobiales bacterium
AAGGGCAATATATTAGTCCAAATACATTTATCAAATGGATGAACCGTTGGGTTAAAGGAGCTACATTCCAATTTAGAGAGTATAAACCATGAAATATTATGGTGTAAATATTATCGCAATCATTATTATATGCCTATATAATTGTACCGCAGGATACGGATCAATAAACAATCTTAATGTGCAGAAAGAATACATCTCCTCAAAACTTAACCAAAAAAACTACTGCAATTATACTCATGTGCGATATCAAGGCGACAAATTGATGTTAAAAGGGGGCTCATATAGTACATATGCTATTGAAAACAAACTTTACTATAATGTTGATACAATTGATAGCCTGATAAAAGGATTGACTCTTAATCAAGCCATAAATAAACTTAAACAAGTATATGGCATTCCCATTCAAAGTGGCAAACTATTATACAACCTAACGGATATTTATTGGTTAATAATGAAATATAATGATAATTATACTCTTCATATCGAATTATATATGAATACTGTAGTTAGTAAAGAAGGGCGAGGAAAAATTAGACATAATTTGAGAGAATATGATATACATAAATACATAATATATAAAGACATAACCAGGAAAGTCTGGATTGATCAGTTGAATACTAAGGGAATTTCAAAAAAAGACAAAATCTCAACCTTAAAAATATTGCGTCGTTTCGAAAAAGCCTTTAAAAAGCAGAAGCCCACGCTGATCACGTTTATCCCCGGCACAACTCGGAACGTGAGAATATCTATAGGGCAATAGCCGATTCCGCGCGGCTTCCGCCTTCCCTCTTTATAAAATCTTTATATTTTGGCTTTTATGCCTTATTTCATGCTTATATCCCGACTGATAGTTTTGTAGCGATGATTTTGAGAATTTTTTAGAGGGAAACAAAATGCTCGCGGCTCTTGCAATATTATCGATACTTTTATTGATATTTTTGTTCTACTCGCTTTTCAAACCGGAAAAGTTTTAGGAGGGGCGGATGAATTGGCAGGAATATCTTCAGATTGCGCTATTTTTCGCGGTGCTGCTTGCCCTTGCGAAACCTCTTGGCGTTTACATCTTTCACGTGATCAGCCGGAAGCCCGGAACGGGGCCTCTCGCACGCTTTGAGGAAAGTATTTACAGGCTGCTCGGCGTGAAATCGCGCTCCTCGATGGATTGGAAATCCTATCTCATGGCCTTGCTCGCTTTCAATGCCCTGGGATTTGTCTTCGTTTTTCTCTTGCAGGCACTTCAGGCGTACCTGCCGATGAACCCGCAGCATCTGCCGAACGTCGAGCCGGCCCTGGCTTTCAACACGGCCGTGAGCTTCGTGACGAACACAAATTGGCAGTCATACTCGGGCGAGGTAACGCTCTCCTATCTCGTGCAGATGCTTGGCCTGACGGTGCAGAATTTTGTTTCGGCGGCCACCGGTATTGCAGTCTTCCTCGCGCTTGCAAGGGGAATAAAAAACAGGATGAGCAGCAACATAGGCAATTTCTGGGTTGACCTGACGAGGGTGACGCTTTTCGTGCTTCTGCCGCTCAGCGCGATCCTCGCCATATTGCTTGTCTCGCAGGGAGTGGTACAGAATTTTAATCATTACACGGCAATCACCACGCTCGAGGGCGCCAAACAAGTGATACCGGCAGGGCCGGCGGCCTCGCAGATAGCAATTAAGCAGCTCGGCACGAATGGCGGCGGTTTCTTCGGTGCAAACTCGGCATTCCCGTTCGAAAACCCGACGCCGCTATCCAATTTCCTGCAAGTTCTGTCGATACTCCTTATTCCCGCCGCCTTGACATATACTTACGGAAAGATGACGGGAGCCGCCAGGCAGGGGCGCGTCCTGCTCTTCGTCATGCTCGCGCTTCTCATAATCGGGCTTGGCGTGTCGCTTGTCTCGGAGTACTCGATGAACCACTCGATCGGGATCGCGGGCAACATGGAGGGCAAAGAAACCCGCTTCGGGATTGCAAACAGCGTGGTTTGGTCCACAGCCACTACCGCGGCTTCCAATGGGTCCGTCAATGCGATGCACGAGTCCCTGATGCCGATGTCGGGCATGGTGGCCATGCTCAACATGATGCTTGGAGAGATAATTTTCGGCGGCGCCGGGGCCGGACTTTACGGTATGTTGATTTTCGTGCTGCTCACGGTTTTCATCGCGGGACTGATGATAGGCCGAACGCCCGAGTATCTCGGGAAGAAGATTCAGGCCTCCGAGGTGCAGAAGGCCATATTGTCGATTATCGCGCCAAGCCTCGTGATACTTGTTTTCACGGCCATTTCTTTGATGGTGCCGGCAGGCGGTATGCTCGAGACGGGCGCTCACGGGTTCTCGGAAGTGCTCTATGCCTTCACTTCAGCCGCGGGCAACAATGGCTCGGCTTTTGCAGGGCTGAACGCCAACACGGCATTTTACAACATAATGCTCGGCCTGGGTATGATAATCGGCCGCTTCGCCATAATCATCCCCGTGATGGCAATCGCGGGAAGCCTTTCCGCCAAGAATGCCACCCCGGAATCGAACGGCACGTTCCACACGGACAACGCGCTTTTCGGCTTCCTGCTCGTGGCGGTAATTCTGATAGTGGGAGCTTTAACATTCCTGCCTGCTCTTTCGCTCGGCCCGATTGCCGAGCAGCTTATGAGCGTGTTAAAATAATGATATTTGCCTCTCGCGTTCCCCCTGTGTGCGCGAGAGGCGCGCAGAGTATTATCAATTCCATTTTGGGCCGCGTCCACTATATGGCAGGCGGCACTGTGGCAGGCGGACACATAACGCAGTGGCAAAGCAATTGCAGGGGCGCTATGCCACGCCATCCTGCAGGAGCTGCTCGAGCAATGCCGGGACGGGAATGATCGCGATCGTGCTCAACTGGTCCGACATGGCGTAGGGCACAACGAGCACATCGTTGTGCATCAGCACCCCGCACGTGTAAACCACGTTAGGAACGTAGCCCGAGCGGCTTTCCTCGGTCCACTCGATCAGCGGTTCCCTCAGGCGGCCGATCACCCGCGAGGGGTCATCCCTGTCGAGCAGCACCGCGCTGATAGAATATTGCCTGAACGCGCCGACCCCGTGAGTAAGGAGTATCCAGCCTTTCCCGGTCTCGATTGGCGAGCCGCAATTCCCGATATTAACGAATTCCCAGGTGCGCGACGGCCTCATGAGAAGGACGGTGTCATGCCAGAAATGAATGAAATCTGAGTACATCAGGAAGAGGTTTTCGCTGTCTCTGCGTGAAATCATGGCGTAGTGGCCGTTGATTCTGCGCGGGAAAAGTGCCATACCCTTATTTTCAGCAGCGTTGCCATTGAGCGTGATCATCTTGAAATGCTCAAAATTTTCAGTCACCATAATCTGCGGCAGGATTGCTTTGCCGTCGTACGCGGTATAAGTCGCGTAATACTTCACGCTGCCGTCATCATCAACGAAGCGCACGAAGCGCGCGTCCTCGATGCCGTTCTGTTCGCTGGGCGAGAGCGGGAATATCACCCTTTCCGAGAGCGGAACCGTCGGATCGAAGTGAGTTTCATAGTTGCACTGCGCCAGCCATTCGATTTTTTCCGCCGTCAGATTCTCGGCGAGCGACATGGGCTTCTGATTGATTGTATATAATTTAATATTCCTGATCAGGTCGTCGTAAGTGAATTCTTCCGGAAGGGTGCTCATGACGGCATTGGAAAACTCGCTGAAAATGCTCATCTCACGGAGTTTTCTTGTAAAAACCATTTTATTATATAAAATATTCGCTTTCATTTCCGCGGCAGTGGCAAAAGAGGATGGGGCCTCGATCGTAATGCCGTTATCGGCGTCAATGATTCCCGTGCGGAACTCGAGCGAAGAAATATGCCCCTCGCCCGTTGCCCTGAGCGATAAGATGAAGCGAAGCGAGCCGGCAGGCACTCCGGACTGGTCGGGATGCGGCACGATTGACGGATTGAAAAGCGCCACGGACTCGAATGTATATTCAGACCAGAAATATGAGCCGATGAGAAGCTTGCGCTCTTCCGAGGGGAGTGTGTCCGTGGGCATGTACCGCCTTATATAGTCAAATTGCCTTTCCAGAATGCCCGTTAAATTATGGTGCCTGTGTGCGAATTTTTTCAAAACCGAATCGAGCTCCTTTTTAGCGGCGGATTCATCAAGGGACAGCACTCGTGAGATGACGCGCTCCAAGTGTGTTTCATTAACCGGGATGTGCGGCCTAACTATCACGCGGCTGCAATCGGGCGAGAGCACAATACCTGTGTTTTTAACGAATTTCGACATATTATTCATAGCCGTGTTTTCCTTTTATTTTATTCCAGGACGGAGCCGTTCAATGTTTTTATAACAATATTAATATTTGTCATCTCGTAGAGAGCCATCAGGAAGGAAACGGTCGATTCCGCGCCCTGGTTCCTGTTTACTCTGTCCACCTGCAGCCCGTCGAAGCATCCGCCGTTTGAGGGGTCATAGACGGCCAGGCCGGTGTCATTTTTGCCGAAATACCACTGAAAGGCTTTTTCAGCCTCGAAAAACCACCTTTTATTCTTAGTGATTTTATAAGCATCGATGCATGCTGCAACCGTTGCCGCTGCCTCGAGCGGCTGCTGGTCGAATATCGGCTTTGAGGTGCCGGGCGCGTAGGGCCTCTCGGATCCGACCGGCTGGAAGTAACCGTTTGGCGAAGTCTGGACGCGCGTCAGCCAATCAAGAGAGTCGAGGCCGCTCTGCAGCATCTTCTCGTTTGATAATATTTTTCCCCCAAGGATAAGAGCGTGAGGCAGCCTCGCGTTGTCATAGCTGAGCATCTGCTCGAACCACATCCACTCCGGCGTGCTTGTGGATTCATAAATATCAAGGAGCAATCCCGCGAGCATTTCCACGTAATTGCGGGCGGCCCTGTCGCCGGGAAAGCGCCTCATATACTCGGCAAGGCCTGCCATGGCAAAGGCCCAGGCCCTGGGCGAGATGAAGGACGTGACGGTCTCGAGCGCCGGTTCAAAGAGTTCCACGGCCATACGGGAGAATCCCTCGTTGCCCGAGCGGTTTATGCAGGTGCCGAGCGCCTGTATTGCCCTGCCGTGGCAGTCATCGGAAGGTCTTTCATCGATCCACGTCCGGCTGAATGAAAGGAAATTCCTGAAGCGGCAGTTCTTATCGTCCCATGCGTACCTGAGGAAGCTCAGGTAGCGGCACGTCAGTTCGTGCAGCCTTGCAGGCGGAATTGTGCCGAGATTATTCAGCTGTATGGTCAGTGTGGCAGCTCTTGCATTATCATCGGTGCAATATCCCTCAGAAAAATTGGGGACGTTGTGCTTGGCGTGCTGGAAAATTCCTGTTGAATCGGTCATGCTGATCAGGTGCCCGAGCTTGATTTCGGGCAGGATTGATGATTCCTCGCCAATAGTGCGCCTGAAGATTTTCTTCCCGATCCCGGCAAGGCGTTTTCTCCTGGCATCCTCGAAGAGCAAGGCATATTGCTGTGCCACCTTGTCCCACGTCATCTCGCGGCCTATGAGATAAGCGTTCTTGCGCATGGAGTGCCGCTCTATCTCGTTATCCAGCAGCCTGTTAATGGAAGAAGCAATGGACTCCGCGTCACCGAAGGGCACGAGTATTCCTTTGCCGCCGGCGAGCAGTTCCCTTGCATGCCAGTATGGAGTGGAGATCACCGCGTTGCCCGAGCCGAAGGAATAAGCGAGGGTTCCGGAAGTAATCTGCGATTCTTCAAGATAGGGCGTAATGTAAATATCAGCGAGGGCGATCAGTTCTTTCAGCTCTTCGATTGCCGCGAATTTGTTGTGGAATATCACGTGATCCTGCACGCCAAGCTCAACGGCGAGCCGCTGCAGTGAATGCCGGTATTTCTCGCCCTCGTGCCGGACGAGGTTCGGGTGTGTGACACCCGCAACAAGGTATATAACGTTTGGATTCTTCCTGATTACGGCGGGCAGGGCTCTCAGCACGTATTCTATCCCTTTGTTCGGGGCAAGCAGGCCGAAGGTCAGTATAACCGTTTTTCCCTCCACTCCGTACTGATCCTTGTAGAAGCTCGGGTCGATAAATGGTGCGTCGGGTATCCCGTGCGGAATCACTCTTATCTTATCCGTGGGCGTGTGATAGACATTCTGCAGTATCTCAAGGCCCTTGCCTGACATCACGACGACATAATCAGACGACTCGAGCACCTCGCTCATCACGTGGTGCTGGTGTTCGCTCGGATTCTTCAGTATCGTGTGCAGCGTGGTGACGAGCGGCATCTTCTGGTGGCGAA
>CAZIHB010000129.1:6265-6473 GCA_964538535.1 uncultured Hyphomicrobiales bacterium
GCAGCGAGAGCACGTGGCTGCCTGCCTTTCCGCCAAATATGCCGTATTCGAACTGAAGGCAGACGATATCGACGGCATTGATATTGATAAAATCGGCTGCTGCCCTGTAGGCGTCAATATCCTGCTCCTGTATCTCGAAACGCACTCGATCGGGGTATTTATATCCTTCGGCTATGTCCGTGATCGGAATTGCAAAGCACTGTATGCC
>CAZIHB010000130.1:0-6463 GCA_964538535.1 uncultured Hyphomicrobiales bacterium
TTCAGGGCGGGGCATCGAATAACCCTAACCTAAGGGCAGATGGGTGGGAGCCTCCAAACCCGATGGAGTAGATCAGCAATCTCGACATGGAAGTATATTACCACGGCACGAAAGACCTTTTGATTGATTATTTCCGTTTCGAGACGCCGAGGGCGCAGCAGGTGTTCCGTGGCGCGCTGGACCACCGCATAGATTCGGCAATAAAATATACCATTGGCCTGACACAGAGCAGGGCGGACGTGAATATGAAAATATTCCGCTTTTACGGCGCCGACGAGATGATACCGATGCAATGGGCGGCTAACCGGTACCTGAATATGCTCGTGGATACGCTCCTTACACTTGAAACATACGTATACACGCCGGACGCAACCAAAAATCCACCACCACAGTATCTTTGGGCCTCAGGCTTCAAAGAATACTGGAACGGCTCTAATGTCGCATATTCGACAAGAAACGCGGTTCCTTACTTAAAATATGGCTTTAGGGATCAGAGCGGACAGCCACATCCCGAATATTTCAACTATGTGTCTGGTTACGCCGGAAACAAGCTCAGCATAGTAATGAACGACACTTTGAACTCAAACTATGAAACATTTATTGACGGTTTCAATAAAACTTTACCGGTCACTTCGGATTTCTTCGATTTATACGACTGGCAAAACCCAAGAGCAAATGCTATATGGGGAGTGCAATATCTAATTGGAAGCAAAGCATACAACAGCTACTACAAGAACCTCAAGCTGCTTTATAATGCAAAGCCGTGGTGGGCCAATTTGTGGGTAAATTGCGGCCCATGGGCAAAATTTACCACGTTGGGATCGTTTTCACTTACTGACGATGCCTCACGACCGAAAACCGGCGAAGAAATAAGGGTTCAGATCAACTACCCCTTGATACTTGGCGCCAAAGGCATCCTTTACTGGAAGAAGACAACCAATAACAACTTGGTGGCCGCTTCAAGCGTAGAGCCCGGCCTTCGCCCCATAGCTAATGTAGGGGGCTCGCTGACTGGAGAAAATCTTATTTACTCCGATCTGATCGGTGCTGATTTTTTTAATTCCTCCACCGACCCGAACACGATGGGCAGTTACTACGATGCATCAAAGTACAGATGGAACGAGATGGAATTAAAGCAAAACAGACTTTATTTAGGAATTAAATCAACACGGGCCGAAATTGCCAAGGCTAATAAGTGGATCGAGGCTGTGCAGGGCACTCTCCTCAATTTGAAATTGGCGGCATGGTTTTCCAAAGGATTTATGGAGCTGAATTCTCAGGAACCCGGAGTTAACAGCAATAGCAAAATTCAAAATTTTATGCCTCTGAATTCGGCGAATCTTAAAACGCGTCCGATCGGGAGAACAGCATTTGAGCCGTGGGATTCTACTTTCGTGGACGTAACACTTCTCAGGAATGCTAATGATTCAAATATTACATCAGGCACATGGTACGTCGGCGTGTTTAATAAAAGAACAGATCCGCTTATCAGAACTATGGACACAGCAACTGTCAACGGGGTGTTGCGCACGGACAGCTCGTTAGTGTTTTATTCAACAGCAGAGCTCGATATGAACGTACGTAATGGAGGAAATACACTGGCGACTGCGATACCATCTACATTCAAGGACACAACATACTGGCAAAATCTTTGGTATAAACGCAGGGGTAGCAGAGAAATATTTTTACCTTTCAAGGTAAACGGTTTATCGCCTTATGCTTCTTTGCAGGTTACAGAATTGGGAATAGATTCTGTCCGGGCAAATCCTGCATATTTTTGGTGGAAGGGCCCTAAATTTAATCAATTGGCCGACACTATAATCGATGCATCCGGCACACTCGTTTTGAAAATGCAACCCGGAGAAGCGAAAATATTAAAAATAAATGTTATTCAGCCATCAACGCAGTTCCAGGGCTTCCTGAACCACTCGAACCAGCGGAAGCTGATAGCGTACCCGGTGATCGGGAAAGCCGACACCGTGGTTAAATACTATACTGTTTATAACAAGCCTTATGATTTGTCGTCATCGCTAAGGCAGATGGGAGTATTCTTCAGAAGCAGCGAGGAGACGGGCAAAAGCACGCCGACAGAAGCCATCAGATGGAGGCCAGAGGAGTACCTGATCTCGGCCAAAATTGCCGGCTCGAAAAAAGCTGATGACACGTTGAGAGATTTTTGCTGCAGGTATCCCTCGCTTGCCATTCGATATGATACATTATCGAACAGAAACATGGCATATGTCGTGTATTCAGCCATGAATGAAGCGGAAACCAGTTATCCCGATACACTATACCAGAGCGAAAGCGTTTTCAATGCCGACACGATGAATATTGCCGAGGTTGACGGGTACAGCAGAGTTAACACGGCGTGGATAATTCACAAGGGAATGTGCAGGTTATATAGGAATAACGATACATTTTGGGACACTCCGTGGGCCGGGCCGGCGATAAACGTATCATCCTATGGCAATTTTTATGCTTTCGCGGATTCATGCGGCGGGATCACGGCCGGCTTCAAGCGCCCGCATCCGATTGACACGGTGTTCAGAATCCCGAAGCTGAGCTTCTCGGCTTTCACGGCAGATAATTTTACGCATAACGCGTTCAATCCTTCACTCAACACTTATTCGCGTTTCAGGCTGGGCGAAAATGACTGCGCTCTCGTCTGGTGCGAATCGAACACCAACATTAACCGCGGAACAAATAACGGCATTTATTATACAAGACTTTACCTGAACGCGGCCGGCACGGCCATCGAGAAGCAGCTGCCGCAAACGATTTGCTCCGGCTGGGATCCGACATTCACTTACAGCATGATTGATCCGACGATTATTTGTATTAATACAAATAATACCAGGGTGCCGATTTCAATTAATAATGGCGTCCCGATGGTTTACCGCGGCGTGGAGGAGTATTCCATGCCACAGCCGGGCGTGTGCTGCGAGCCTCAGGCAGTTCATAACGATATTGTGTACTGGCAGGGGCATGATATTATTTTGAACCGGGATGTCGTGTTCTTTAATTATATGCCCGGCTTTGACAGGATCGAGAACAACCGTTGGGTGCCCGACTGCTTCTACCCGTGGGGATCATACAGTTTTCAATCATTAAATGGCGGGCTTTACTCACCGAATGCCGCTCAGGGCTATATCATGCCATGGCGGAGAAATGACACAACATATCACTCAATAAATAATGACAGCAACGTGGTGGTCAATTTCATGGGTGCACCGAGTGCCACGGCCACTTATAACACGTGTGTCTGGCAGGTAAATCACGGTTTTAATTCGATTACCGGGGAAAGCGGAACACTTCTTAATGGATTTGAGAAATATAAATACTCGTATGAGGTTCTGGGCGAGGGCTCGCTTCCTCAACTCGCGGCCATGCCTTACGTAAGGTCGGGAGATGAATACAAATTCAACAGACGTATCTTTAATGCACCGTATCAGGGTATTAATCCGCCCCCATCGATAATTTCGAGCAGAATGGGATTCTACAAGCGCTCGGGTGATTATGAAACCGGCGCGCATACTTTCTTCGGCTTCAGGGACAGCACTGGTAAATCGATGATGACATGCCCTCATATTTACAATGACAATGGTGAGCTGCTCCCGGTAAGGATAGTTGATGCAACACCGCAAAATGGCTATAAAGAGCTTCACACGGACTGGATGCCGCTCGGCGACATAAACCGGATGAACTTCCTCGCCTGCGGTGGCGGCATTAATACAATGAAATTTTACATCGAAAGACAGTCTGACGGCAAATTATTCAAAGTAAACACCGATTCGATTCTTGTTCCGTTAATGAAATCATATGACGTGACGATACTGAACGGCCGGAATCAGATGTATCGCCTATACATTAAAAAAGCCGACAGCGCATCGTTCTCGCAGGATATTATTCTTGATGTGCCGACCAATTTTGTTACCGATACACTCACGATCTCGGGGAAAAAATCTGCCGACATGGGCGTAAGGGCAAGGGATGTGATCGACCTCGGCGAGGCAAGCTACAGCGATGCAGGCATGGCCGGCAATAACCTGAACATTACCGTGATTCCAAATCCTGCAAGTTCTGATATGATCATGACGGTCAGGCTGCCGGAAAGCCTGATGCTTGCAAATCGTGAAATCAGGCAGAAAGGCAAAATCACTCTCCGGCTCTATTCAGCCATCGGCAATGAAGTGGCGTCATTCCGCGTAAATCCGGGAGAGGCTTTGAACTACAACGTTGAGCACCTGAATAGCGGCACATATTTCGTTCGCGCCGAACTCGAGGGCAGCAACGATATTCTGCCGGCATTCAGAGGCTTTGTGGTGAGCAAATAAGAGGAATTATTTGTAAGATAAACAGGGCCGCCTTCGGGCGGCCTGTTTATTGCTTATTGAAGGCTTCCATAAAGGCATCTTTTACGTCGTCATTGGTTAATTTAATATACTTCTGAAATGACGAGTGAGTCTTGTGCCCAGTCACTTTCATAATCAATTCCTGAGGGATTTTAAGGCGCAGGGCCGTCGTTACGAACGTTCTGCGAGCGCAGTGCGAGCTGAGGAGTTCTGCCTTCCTGTAGGGCGTTTCTACGGCCTTCCCTTGCTCGTAACGAATTAGTTTGGCCTTACCGTTAAGCTCCGCCATTTCACCTATTTGTTTCAGGTAGCTGTTGTATTTTTGAAGGCTGATAAAATGAAATGGGATATCTTGGTATTCCAACAGTAACTCCCTTAAGGGCGGGATAATTGGAATAGTAACTGATGCCTCAGTCTTCTGTGTTTTAACATGAATCTCCCCATTTTCAAGGTCGAAATCCTCAGTTTTGAGTCTGCAAAGGTCTGAATATCGCAATCCGGTATAGCATTGCAGTAAAAATACATCTCTGACGTTGCGAAGTTTTGGATAGTGATTCAAATTGATATCCGATAATACCCTCAATTCAGCGTCATCAAGAGCAAAAAGTGGTGTCTCCTCTTTCCGGGCTTTCCAAATCGAAAAATCATATGATGGCATCAAATTCTCTTTTATGGCCCATCTGCCGAAAACCTTTAACACTTTGCAATGCCCCGCTACGGTATTAGCATGAAGATCTTTTTTATTTAGATAACTCCTGAGGTTTTCCCAAAATCGGTCAGTCTGAAACGCTTCTATAGTATTCATATATTTAGTTGACGCATAGAATTCTTCCAGATGATTATACGTAGAAATATAGTTCTTGATCGCACGTTCAGAAAATGGCCTTGTGTGAGTTGCCTCAAAAAGGTCGTTATTTTTCCGTTTTTCAATGAATAAATTGACCAAATCAAGGATATTTTGCTCGTTAACTGATTTAGCACTTTTCGCAGGTTTTTTGAACGCATCTATTGCATTTTTCAGCTCTGGTTCCCTCAATTGGTTCTTAGTGTTATTTTCAATCACATAATCAGTTATATAATTGCATATTTTATCAATTTCGGATTGATTCGCCCGATATGAGGGATAATTCGAAATCAGTTTTTCGATCTTGCGCTTCCCCCGTAATTTGCAATGTTTCGGATTGATTTTCACGCCAGAACTTACTCGAAGGCGAAATCCATTCAGGGAGATGTAAATCACAATGAATGACTCCGGGGCATCAGGTTTGTCAAGATATAAATTGATTCTCAAGAACATTTCCTCTTAGCATAGTCAAAATATCTACTGACAATATACTGACACTTTTTGATATGACCAATAAACATTGTATATTTATTATAGTGGCTTTTGCTTTGGATACAGTTAGTGATAGTGCGGTTATAAAGGCAATATTTTTGCTGTTCGGTTTCAATCAATATTAATTTGCAGTATGGGTCATACTCCCTCTCCGAGTACAAAAATTTTAAGCTCTTGAATATCAAGGGCTTATTTTTTTTATGATATATAACAGGAGGGGCCGCAGCCGGCCCGCAAACGACTGCTTTGAAAAAGCGGGAAAAGATAAATTCTTTCTTTCAAGCCTTCGATCCATTATTTCTTTTTAGCTATTTGCACAACAACACTTGCCGCACCAAAGTAGCCGGAGACCGAGAGTCGTTAGATTCCCGGGACAAGGTGCGATGTGTCGATCTGAACCACGGCGTCCGTGCCAGTCAGAGAGGTGCAGACGTGCCAGAGTGAACTTATATTATCATATTCAAAGGAAAATTAACTGCATTTTTTCCATTTCTTATTGAAACAAGCCTCGTAAGGTGGCTATCGAAGGTGATGTTACGGGGGGCCACATGGGAAACACCTTGCTCAATTCGCAGGCCTTTGTCTTCAAACCGGCACTTCCCGTCTGCAGTATTGGTATAATTAGCTCAGTTATTATGCGACTGGTTCATTCTCAGGGCGTCTGTCATCGGATTTATCCACCCCCAGTGCCAGCCCATGCGAAGTCTGTTATCTGTAGGGGCGAACTGGGAAGGCGGTGTGAAATTCGATATATTGGCCTTCGGTTCGAAATTCT
>CAZIHB010000131.1:0-6443 GCA_964538535.1 uncultured Hyphomicrobiales bacterium
ATGGTGAGGAAAAGGACAGAGTAAACAACCAGCACGAGGGTCTCTTTCCAGAAATATTCTATCCCGTTGCCTTTAAGCATGATATTTTTTATGATAACAAGGAACCAGCGGGCAGGAATGAAAAAGCTTATGGCACGAAGAACCACCGGCATGTTTTCAACCGGGAAAATAAAGCCTGAAAGCAGCACTGTGGGCAAAAGAAGGCCTGCAAGGGAGATCATGAGCGCTGTCTGCTGGGTATCGGCGATAGTGGAAATTAGTATTCCGAGCGATAGGGCCGTCATCACATAAAGCAGCACCTCGGCACCGAAAATTAAATAGCTGCCGGCAAAAGGCACATGAAAAATGGTGATGCCCAGCACCACGATCAGAGCCGCGTTGAAAATTGAAAGCAGGACATAGGGTACGACCTTGCCAAAAATAATAACGAGCGGATTGAGCGGAGAGACGAGCAGCACTTCCATGGTTCCTTTCTCTTCCTCTCTTGTTATGGCAATGGACGTCATTAGAGCGGAAATCAGCATGAGCAGAAGTGCAATCAGCCCCGGAACGAAACCTACGACGCTTTTCATTTCAGGATTATATACCATGCGTATTTCGGCATTTATAACCGGATTTGCAGAATTGCCCATTCCTCTGAGGTCTTTGGCGAAATCGAGAATAATATTCCTCGTGTAAGAATTAATCATGCTTGCCGCGTTTGGAGAGCTGGCGTCATTGATAATCGCGATCGATGCGCGCCCCTCTTTTTGCAGCCTGTCGCCAAAACCGGGCTCGAACGCGATTACCTGCCTGGATTCTCCCGAGCGAAGCGATTGCTCGGCCTCCGCGAGTGATTGCAGCTCGCGCGTCAGTGTGAAGTACCCCGAGGATATTATCTTGTTTTTCAGCATTCTTGATGCTTCATCGCGCGCGGGATCATATATGGCGATTTTTGCATCGTTTATCTCCGTGCGGATGGCAAAGCCGAAAAGAATCAGCTGGGCAAGCGGCATTCCGATCAGAATCAGCAGAGTGCGGTAATCCCTGAGTATATGATAGGTTTCTTTTCTTACGAAAGCAAAAAATGTCTTCATTATTCAACCTCTCACGAGTTTGATAAACACTTCATTCATCGTGCCGGCAGCAAATTCGGCTTTCAGCTCCTTTGGCGTGCCAAGCGCGGCTATTCGGCCCGATACCATTATTGAAACCCTGTCGCAATACTCTGCCTCGTCCATGTAGTGTGTCGTGACGAGTATTGTCGTGCCGTTGTGTGCTGCCTCGTAGATCATCTCCCAGAACTGCCTGCGCGTGATCGGGTCCACTCCGCCCGTTGGTTCATCAAGGAAGACGATATCAGGCTTGTGGAAGAGTGCCACGGAAAATGCCAGCTTCTGCTTCCACCCTAGCGGAAGCGAGCTGATCAGCGAATCGGCGTAATCTTCCACTCCCAGCTTGTGCAATAGCATTTCCGTATCTTCGGCGATTACTTTTTTCGGCAGGCCATATATGCCGCCATAAAAAGATATGTTTTCCTTGATGGTCATGTCCTCGTAAAGTGAAAATTTCTGGCTCATGTATCCGATATTTTTCCTGAGCTTCTCTACCTCCCTTTAGATGTCGAACCCGGCAACTTTTGCCTTGCCCGAGGTAGGTGAGAGCAGTCCGGTCAGCATCTTGATGGCAGTGGTTTTGCCGGCCCCGTTTGCCCCGAGAAAGCCGAATATTTCACCTTTGCATACATCAAAGGAAATATTGTCAACGGCTGTGAAATGCCCGAATTTCTTTGTCAGGCTGCTCACGGCAATAGCCTTTTCACGATCTTCATTCATGGTCAATATCCCCGAGCAAATCAATAAAAACATCCTCGATGCCCGGCCGGATCTCACTGATCCTGAAGTTGCCGATCCCGCTTGCCTTCAAAAAAGCTGAAAGCTTATCGATATCGGCCGTGCCGGCCAGGTCGGTGTAGTGAAAAGAGTCACCGAATGGATAAACCGATGCTGAACCAGGATAATTCTTCAGCACTTCCGAAAGGCTGAATTTCATATCAGCAGAAACCGAATAGAGCGGCTTTGAATAACTGTTGCAGATTGCCCCGGGAGTATCTGCTCGCAGAATGTGCCCTTTTTGTATCAGCGCTATCCTGTCGCAGAGTGAAGCTTCATCCATGTATGGGGTCGAAACGAGTATTGTTATACCTTCTTTTTGCAGCCGGGATAGCATTTCCCAAAATTCCCCGCGCGAGACCGCGTCAACTCCCGTGGTGGGCTCATCAAGCACGAGCAGCTCCGGCTTGTGGATCAGCGCGCAGGACAAGGCCAGCTTCTGCTTCATGCCGCCGGAAAGCTTGCCTGCCTTCCTGTCCCTGAATGGCTCGATCTGCGAGTAAATGTCTTTAACCAGGTAATAGTTTTCCGTTATAGTTGTTTTGAATATCGAAGCGTAGAACTGCATATTTTCTTCTACGGTCAGGTCCTCATAGAGTGAGAAACGCCCCGGCATGTAACCAAGCCGCGGCCGCAGCTTTTTATAGTCCTTCACGTTGTCGAGCCCGAGCACCCGGGCAGTGCCGGAATCCTGCACAAGCAGCGAAATCAATATCCTGAAGAGCGTGCTCTTGCCGGCGCCATCGGGACCGATCATGCCGTATATCTCGCCCGGCATAACTTCGAAACCGATACCCGAGAGCGCCTTTACGGCCCCGAAGCTTTTGACTATCTTACTTACTTCTAATGCATACATACATATTCAGCATAAATTCAACTAAAAAATTTAACCAATCGGTTAATGTCAAAATACGACATACCAATAATATTGGCAAGAGAATAATTCCCGGAGGGCGATTTTCTTTCTCAGTGTCGGCAAAAGCGGCGTTTCGGCGGGCAGCCGGCAAGGGTATTTGCTGATAAGCATCTGAAATATTCCTGCGCTAAGAGCGTCAAATTCCCATTGAGCCGGTTATGGGCGATTGTTGTTTGAAAACTTATTATTTTAAAAAAAAGGCAATTTTTCTTAAGTTGTATTTTTGTTCTTTGTCATATTTACTATAAGTAGTAAAAAATATATAGTTTAGAGAGATAATGGCGTAGATAAAGAATTAAAATAAAATAACGGGGATTGACATGACAGACAGGAATCTTTACGCTCTGATCCTGGGCGTTTCCAGCGGATTCGGGAAAGAGACCGCTATCGAGCTTGCCAAAAACGGGTACAACATCTATGGTGTTCACCTCGACATGGGCTCGAACAAGGAGAAAGCGGAAGAATTGCGGAAGGTCATCGAGGCTCTTAACGTTAAGGCCCGGTTCTTCAACGTCAATGCCGCTGATGATTCAAAACGCGCAGAGGTGATAGATGCCATCAGGGAAGAGATGGCCAATGACCCTGGGATTGAATTGAGAGTGGTGATTCACTCACTTGCCTTCGGGGCTATCGGGCCGTTCTTTGATGCCGACAAACCGAAGATGCTGAACAAGAAACAGATAGAAATGACCATGGACGTGATGGCCAACAGCCTTGTATATTGGGTGCAAGACTTGTTCAGAAGCAATCTTCTTGCCGAGAATTCAAGAATATTCGGGCTGACATCCATTGGTTCAGAAAGGGCGATGCAGAATTACGGTGCCGTTTCGGCTGCGAAATCAGCTCTCGAGGCCTATATAAGGCAGATGGCCGTCGAGCTGGCGCCATACAAAATCACCGCCAACGCCATCATGGCCGGTCTGACGGATACGCCGGCCGCGAGAAAAATACCCGGGTTCGGGAAGATGCTCGATTCGGCGCGCGAGCATAATCCTTTCAACCGGAACACCGTGCCGACAGATGTGGCTAAGGCCATCTCACTGCTTGTAGATGAGAAGTTTTATTGGATTACGGGGGCCGTCATTAAGGTGGACGGGGGCGAAAGCATCCTCAACTTTATCGAGCAATCGTAAATCGGGAATATATTTATTTAGTTATACATGTTAAATACAATTTATAGTAAGGTTTTTTTATGTTTGAATTGGTATTTACTGAAGAACAGAACATGCTTCGCGACATGGTACGCGATTTCGCTAACAACGAGCTGAAGCCTATTGCCGCAAAAATAGACGAAGACGAAGCCATCCCGGCAGAAACAATACGGAAAATTGGTGAACTCGGTCTGCTTGGTGCTCCATTTCCCGTTGAATACGGCGGCTCCGGTTTCGGCGAAGTCGGATATTGCATTGCACAGGAAGAAATAGGAAGGGCCTGCCTTTCAACTGCTACACTGATTGGCGCTCATTGCTCAATCGGAACAAATGCCATGTTTATCGGCGGAAATGAATATATAAAGAAAACTTTTGTTACGCCTTGCGCGAGCGGCGAGAAAGTTGCAGCTTTCGCTCTTACTGAAGCCGGTGCCGGTTCCGACGCGTTCGACCTGCAGACACGCGCCGAACTCGATGGCGATGAATGGGTGATCAATGGTGAAAAAATGTGGATCACAAACGGCCCGTTTGCTGATATTTTCTCCGTTTTTGCAAGGACAAAGAGAGGTATCTCGGCTTTCGTTGTCGAGAAAGGCACTCCCGGCTTTATTCCCGGAGCGCCGGAGAAGAAAATGGGTATCCGCGGCAGCAAGACATCGTCACTTACTTTCGATAATTGCCGCATCCCGAAAGAAAACATGATCGGCCGCGAGGGTTCGGGCTTCATTACAGCTATGCACACTCTCGACGCCGGAAGGCTCGGCCTTGGCGCTGCCTGCCTTGGTGCTTGCAAGGAATTGCTTGAAATGTCAACTGAATATGCAAGAGAAAGGAGGCAGTTCGGCGAGCCTATCTCTAACTTCCAGGCTGTTCAATTCATGCTTGCAGACATGGCAACTTTGATTTATACTACAGAGTCTCTTGTTTACCGCACCGCGGTTCTTTACGACAAGGGCACAATGCTTTCACGCCAGTCAGCCATGAGCAAGCTTGTTTCCTCCGAGGCGCTTGATAAATGCGTTGACCTGGCCCTGCAGATTCATGGCGGCATGGGATTCTCCAGAGAATTGCCGATTGAAAGATTCTATCGCGATTCGCGCATCAACAGAATCTTCGAAGGCACGACTGAAGTGCAGAAACTCGTTATCGCGAGGGACATCATCAAGAGACACGGCAAGATGTAGTCCTGTGGAAATTATTTTCTCTAAGCCTCCGGTGCTTTCCGCCCGGAGGTTTTTTTTTTCATTGAGATTTACACTATTCGCCGAGCCCGCCGGACTGCTTGCCGCAACGCGGAACCGAAAGTAAAATGAGGATTTGACTTGTCGTGGAAATTTACGAATTTTGCATGTAGTATTTGGTATGGAGGGGGAAAATGGACAGGATGAAGAAAGATTTTATTATATTCAACGCGTTTTTGGTGTCGCGCGGCCTATCAGTGGCAGTAAAAATTATCAAAGAATATAATGAAGGCGAGGCAGTGATCACCACGGCCGATTTGGACTACGTGGAACTCCTGACGAGGAGCGATTCGGCATGGAGGAAAATAAACGAGAATTTTGCCAACTACATGGCCTACCTTCTTCACAACGAACGTGACCCCGAACGCCTCAGGCTGCTCACCGAACTTCGCGACACCCTGGCGAAGCTGCAGTCAGGCATGGGTGCAACGATATCGATGAACTGATCTCCATCATTAGTCCTGAGGCGGATGTGGCGGAAGCCCGTAATATTTATTAATCCATTCAAGAGTCCACTTATCGGAATATTTGATAAATTCAAAAAATAGTATTTTTCTTGCGGATTTACTTTTTACAACAATTGTATGCATTGGAATAAAATCATCTTGAACTCGTAATTTTGCTTTATAAACCTCATCAAAGTCAATGATATAACCGTATGTAAAATTATCTTTTATGTATTGAATCAGGCTCTCTTTATTGGAAAAATGTGAGTAATTATCCCGTTCACTTACGTAATTGGGATCACTTGCAATTGAATAGAGTGTATCGGGATACTTTACAATCATATCCATTACCTTGTAGTGAGCTCTTATATCCTTGTCTTTGCAGAAGTTTAAGCTATTACAAGAGACAAGTATTACTGCAAGCAACGAAAATATAGTGCGTTTCATTATTCATTTCTCCTTCCATACCAATAGCCCTGCAATTATTTGGGCCGGGCTGAATTCTCGTTCCCGGTAAAAAACATTGCCCCTTCTCTCCGCCATATTTCTTTTATCTTCTTTCCCCATAGCCCGCCTTATATTTTCAGCAATTAAGCAATTTTCTGCGAGAAATGCAAGAGGGGGCATATCCCCTTTTTATCGGTCCACGGCCACGCAATGGCGAGCGTGCAGCGCCGGGGGGGCACAGCCTCCTTTTTTTTATCGATGTCCAACCCTCGAAGGGGTGAAATGATTGTAGCCGCGTTTTATTTTGTTTTTTAAAGAGAACCCCGAAGGGACGCGTCCCGAAGCGGTGGCATAATGACAAATCGAATGTT
>CAZIHB010000132.1:0-6371 GCA_964538535.1 uncultured Hyphomicrobiales bacterium
AGAAATTTCAAGAAGAATCGCGTATGCTGAAAGCCAAAGATTATGACATCAGCATACAGCGCGTTTATTTTCTTGACGAAGTTCATCGCAGTTATAACCCAAATGGTAGTTTTTTAGCTAACCTTATCAGCTCCGACCGGAATGCTATTCTGATTGGATTAACCGGAACGCCCTTAATCGGAGACGACCGCAAATCGCGTGATACTTTTGGCGATTATATTCATAAGTACTTCTACAATGCTTCTATTGCCGATGGTTACACATTAAAGCTGATTCGTGAAGGCATTGAAACCAAATACAAAATGCAGCTTGCAGATGCGTTAAAACAGGTTGAAATACTCAAAGGGGATGCTGACAAGCGGGTTGTATATTCTCATGCAAAATTTGTAGAGCCGATGCTTGACTATATTGTTAAAGATTTTAAAGAAACCCGAGTTAAATTCGGTGACAATTCAATCGGTGCCATGGTAGTTTGCGACAGTTCCGAACAGGCAAAAAAACTTTTTGAAATATTCAATCAAAAATTCAACCCCTCAAATACTGAAGATGAACCAATTCAGTACTATTCATCAGTAGCAGAACCAAAAGTAGTCTATTCAGCTTACAAAAATGGAAACCCAAAGAATTTAACATCGGCCCTTATCCTTCACGACATTGGTACGAAAGATGACAGAAAAGATAAAGTGGAAGATTTCAAGGCAGGAAAGATAGATATATTGTTCGTTTTCAATATGCTTCTTACCGGATTTGATGCTCACCGCCTTAAGAAACTATATATCGGCAGAATAATAAAAGACCACAACTTATTGCAGATGCTCACAAGGGTAAACCGCCCGTACAAAGATTTCAGATATGGCTATATAGTCGATTTTGCAGATATCAGAAAAGAATTTGACGCCACAAATAAAGCTTATTTCGAGGAATTGCAGCAAGATTTGGGAGATGAAATAGATAACTTTTCAAATCTTTTGAAACCGAAAGAAGAAATCGTTGAAGAAATTCTGGACATCAAAGAAAAGTTATGCCATTATGATTTACTTAATGCCGAAATTTTTGATCAGCAAATCACGCAGATTGAAGACCGCTCAAAAGTTCTGGAAATCAAAAAAGCACTCGAAAATGCTAAGGACCTCTATAACCTGATTCGCCAGTTTGGTTATTACGACGTTTTGGAAAAGATCGACCTGACGAAAATCAATCAATTATATAGTTGCTCCGTAAAGCGTTTGGACTTTCTCAACTGTATAGAGTCCATGAAGAGCAACGTGGATACAACTAATCTGCTCAATGTAGCTCTCGAAAATATTCTCTTTATGTTCCGCAAGGTGTCAGAAGATGAACTTGTGATGGCCGATCAGTTCAAGGACATGGTTCGTAAAACCCGCGAGTCGCTGCTAAATAATTTCGATCAAAAGGATGCTGAATTCGTGACGCTTTACGATGAATTTAAGCGGCTTTTCAACAAGCAAAAACTTGGCGAAATGAACCAGGAAGAAATGGAGCAAAATATGGGCTCATTTAAGCAGATTTACGATAAAATTACGGAGCTTAACCGCAAAAATAATCTCTACAAAGCTAAATACGATAATGATGCTAAATATGCCCGCATTCACAAACGAATAGTTGAAAAGGGGGGCATTTCAAGGCGGGAAAGCGAATTAATCGATTCATTGATTGATGTCAAAAAAAAGGCAGATGATATAGTCCTTCTTAATAATAATTTGTTGAATAACGAAGGCTACTTCGATCAAAAAATGTTGCAATTGGTGATAGGCAGTTTTGGAGTCAATAAAATTATTCTCGATCCCGAATCAGCCAGATTTATCAATAGCTGCATGGTTAAAGAATACATTAACGAGTTCAAGGGAGCTTATGCATGATAGTTCAGAAATTTACATCCGACACCAAAATATTGATAGATAATCTTAAAGCCGTGTGTGCTTCGTACGGTTTGGGCAATGATGGCAACGAGTTCAAAATTATTACTCAGGTTTTTTTGTATAAATTTATGAACGATAAGTTCTGCTATGAAGTTAAAAGTATCGACCCTAAGCTTGCAAAGGCTGAAAATTGGGAAACGGCAATAAAAGGATATTCCGAAGATGATTACGAAATGTTGCTGATGAAGATGAGTCCCGATAGTGCCAAGCTCCATAGAGAGCACTATTTAACAAACCTTCACAACAGGCAGAATGAGGGTGATTTTGCAAAATTATTCGACGATACCCTGCGCGAAATAGCCATTATCAATAAAGATATATTCTCCGTTAAAACAGATTCCGGCGCTAAAATTGTTCTTTTCGACGAAGTTTCACAGTTTATCACCGACAGCTCCAAACGGGATGAATTTTGCAAGGCTCTGATTAATCAGCTTGTTGAATTCAGCTTCGAGAAAATATTCAACATGAAGTTCGACTTTTTCTCTACCATATTCGAATACCTTATCAAGGACTACAACAAAGACGGCGGCGGTAAGTATGCCGAATACTACACGCCGCACTCGGTTGCAAAAATTATGGCTTCCATTCTGGTTGACAGCCCGGTGGAAAATGTAACCTGCTATGATCCCGCGGCAGGCTCGGGCACTTTGCTTATGAATTTGGCTCATGCGATTGGCGAAAACCGATGCACTATTTACTCTCAGGATATTTCGCAAAAATCATCGAGTATGCTTCGCTTGAATTTGATTTTGAATAACCTAGTCCACTCCATTCAAAATATTGTTCAGGGAAATACCATGCTTGAGCCCTACCATAAAGTAGGAAATAAGCTGATGACTTTCGACTACATCGTTTGCAATCCGCCTTTCAAACTCGACTTCAGCGATTATCATGCCGAGCTTGGCACTAAGCAAAACAACGAGCGATTCTTCGCCGGAATTCCAAAGATTCCGAATAAAGACAAAGACAAGATGTCGATCTATCTGCTCTTTATTCAGCATATTATTTATACTCTTGCGCCAAACGGCAAAGCGGCAATCGTGGTGCCGACCGGTTTCATCACGGCTCAGAGCGGAATTGAAAAGAAAATCCGAACGAAATTGGTTGAAGAGAAAATGCTCCGGGGTGTGGTTTCCATGCCAAGTAACATATTTGCCACCACCGGCACAAACGTTTCCGTTTTGTTTATCGACAAAGCCAACACGAAAGGCAACATTGTGCTGATGGATGCTTCCAAGCTGGGCAACACAGTGAAAGAAGGCAAGAACCAGAAAACGCTGCTCACGCACCCGGAAGAGCAATTGATAATCGATGCCTTCAACAAGCACGAAGCCATCGAGGATTTCACCGTGGTGGTTTCCTACGACGAGATCAAGGAGAAAAACTACTCCTTCAGCGCGGGCCAATATTTTGACGTGAAGATTGAATATACTGACATTACTCCTGAAGAATTTACCTCCAAGATAAACGGGTTCAAATCGAATCTGAAAAATCTATTCGCTGTTTCAAAAGAGCTTGAAGCAGAGATTCAGAAGCAGTTGGAGGTATTGAAGTATGAGTAAAATGATATTTGAAGATCTTCTTTATAAAAAAGATGGATTAATTAAAGGTCCATTTGGTGGAAATATTAAAAAATCACTTTTTGTTCCAAAGTCTGAAACTACGTATAAAGTTTATGAGCAGGGGCTGGTACTTAATCATAACATTGAACATGGAAATTACTACATAACTAAAGAATACTTTGAGAGTAACCTTAAGCGATTCGAGGTTAAAGAAAACGACATTTTGCTAACAGGCGCTGGGACACTGGGCGAGCTCTTTATTGTGCCGTCTAATGCACCTAGGGGCATTATTAATCAGGCATTGTTGCGTGTTCGACTTAATGAGAACACTGTAAATAGAAGTTTTTTTTGCTATTATTTCAAATACTATATCAAATCTATCATTAGTAATATTAATGGTGATTCCGTTATTCCAAATTTACCACCATTGCCAATAATCAAATCAACGAAAATAGATATTCCCGATATTATTTATCAAAAAAAGATAGCTGATGTTCTTTTTGCACTAGATTCTAAAATCGAACTCAACAACCGCATCAATGCCGAATTGGAAGCAATGGCGAAAACCTTGTATGATTACTGGTTCGTGCAGTTCGATTTCCCCTTCGACTTCGCTCAGGGCAAGCCCAATGCCGAAGGCAAACCATACAAATCCGGCGGCGGCAAAATGGTTTGGAACGAGCAATTGAAAAGAGAGATTCCGGAGGGGTGGAAAGTGGGAGAATTACATGACATTGCAAATATTACAATGGGACAGTCGCCTCCCGGCGATTCTTATAATGAAGAGGGGGAAGGTGTAATTTTTTATCAAGGTTGTACTGATTTTGGTAATCGTTTTCCAACTGTTCGTCAATTCACTACTAAACCAACACGTTATGCCAATGAAGGTGATATATTATTGAGTGTACGTGCTCCAGTTGGCACAATCAATATTGCTAAGGAATATTGCTGTATCGGCAGAGGTCTTTCGTCTTTAAATAGCAAAGATAACTGCATTTCTTATCTTTTTGGTATAATGGTAAACCTAAAACAAATTTTTGACAGACGCAATGTAGATGGAACAACCTTTGGCTCAATCACAAAGGACGATTTGTTTTCTTTGAAGGTAGTTATACCTGATGATGGTATTTTGAAATTATACAATAAGATAATAAATCCAGCATTTCAAAAGCAGAATAAAATAGAGCTTGAAAACCAGCAGCTCTCCGAACTCCGGGACTGGCTATTACCGATGCTAATGAACGGGCAGGTGAGTGTGGAAGGGGAATAATGCCAGGAAACACAACTCCGGGTCTATATTCCCGGATAATTTCAATTTCAGGCAGCCGCGGTTCCTCCAATACCCATTTCTTCGTATTTTTGCTTTTGTTTGAGTTTATTAAAGATATGAGATAGATGGTTTTTGAAGCTCTGAATATTCTGCTGATCGCCGTGTTCGCCGGGGCGCTCGGCTCCCTGCTCGGACTGGGCGGAGGCATCATCATCACGCCCGCTCTCACGCTCCTTTTCGGCTACGACATAAAATACGCCGTCGGCGCGAGCATCATCTCCGTGATTGCCACTTCAAGCGGCTCGGCCGTTTCATACGTCCGCGACCGCATCACGAACCTGCGGGTGGGCATGTTCCTCGAGATTGCCACCACTGCAGGCGCCATAACAGGCGCCTTGATCAGCGGGCTCGTAGCGCCCGGTATTATTTACATGATTTTCGGCCTCGTGCTTTTCTACTCTGCCGTTGCCATGCTGAAAAAGAACGGCAGGCAGCTCCACGAAGAAG
This sequence comes from uncultured Hyphomicrobiales bacterium, assembly GCA_964538535.1. Lineage (GTDB taxonomy): Bacteria > Bacteroidota > Ignavibacteria > Kapaibacteriales > UBA2268 > CAZIHB01. The sequence continues at coordinate 5,280 of CAZIHB010000132.1, forward strand.
CCGCGATGAGCCCGGCGGCCGAGAAACTGCAGCTTTGCGGCCAATATTACGATGCCGCCGCCGGTAAGACGATAGAATACAAAGTGGATCGCGTGGGCGGCGGATTCAGCATGATGTATGGCGCGGGCATCCTTTCCGGCTTGCTCGGCATTGGCAGCGGCGCCTTCAAGGTGATGGCGATGGATTTAATCATGAAAATGCCGCTGAAAGTCTCCAGTGCCACGAGCAACTTCATGATGGGCGTGACTGCCGCGGCCAGCGCGACGATTTACTTCTTCAAGGGCGATATCGACCCGCGGATCGCCGCACCCGTCGCCGTGGGCGTCCTCATCGGATCCAACATCGGATCGAAGGCGATGCAGAAGCTGAAGAGCAAGACAATCAGGAAAATTTTCGTGCCCGTCATCATGTTCGTGGCAATTCAAATGATATATAAAGGATTCGTTTTAAAATGACGGAACAGGCAGGAAAAACGGAATTATTCATTTCAAAATTCCTCAAATATGGCGTGATAACAAGCGGCACGGTGATCACACTGGGTTTTATTCTATTCGTGGCCACGGGCACGAGCGGCTACGATGACGGCAGTTTCCCGCTGGAGCTGCATCAGATTGCGCTTGGGCTGATCTCCCTGAAGCCCTATTCCATCATCCAGTCGGGCCTGATACTGCTAATTCTTCTTCCGGTGATGCGCGTGGCGCTTTCGGTGGTTCTTTTCTTCCGCGAGCGAGACTTTCTTTACGTGAAAATCACCCTTCTGGTTCTGATGATCCTCCTCGTGAGCTTTTTGATCGGAAAGGGTTGAGCAATTTGAATACCCGGCCGATCTGCAGCTGTTCTTTCGGGGCAGTAGTTTTCAGCTATTCGCTTTTCAGAGAGCTGGGAGTAATAAACCGGCCCCGCTCCCGGTAGAAACCATCGGCTCTGCTCTCAGCCGCATTCCTTTAATTTCCTTCATCGCGCTTCATCTTTCAATTATTAGAATTATCCGATATAACAACCATATTTTTTTAGTATTTCAATCTGCTCGTCAGTATATTCTGATTTGAGCAACCTTAAAATCAATTTTCTTTTTAAATCTTTTAAAATCTT
>CAZIHB010000133.1:0-6216 GCA_964538535.1 uncultured Hyphomicrobiales bacterium
CTTTTATGGCACCTATTTTGTGTTTTATGTTTTATTCAGGTGCATGGCCCCCGCCATTTTTTATTATTCATCGAGTTTCTGCCGGCCAGCCGGGCTCCTTTTCTATAAAGAAAATATGCTTATCTTACGGGATTGTATTTTCCCGTATTAATATTGGAATCGTGATGGAAAAGATGCGAGGAATGATAGAGGACTGGCTCGGCTCCGTGCAGGAGGAATTTGATAAATATCAGAAAGCCTGCTTCAAGGCCCGGACGCCCGAGTTTTTCTGCCTTGAGCTGAATGGCGAGGCCGGCGAGCTTGCCAATTTGGAAAAAAAGAAATGGAAGGGCAAAAAAATCGAATTTTGCAGGCTCGAGGATGAAGCGGCCGACGTGCTAATAGCGCTGATGAACTATTCGAACGCGCGCGGAGTCAATCTCGGCACGGCAGTGAGGAACAAGCTGAAGCGGATTGAGGATAAAAGGGTTTCGCTGGCCGCGGGCGGCGAGGAATATTAAGCCAAAAAAAGCCATTCCGGCTTGAACCGCGGCATCATTGTGCCCGCGGCTTAAGCCGGAATGGCGTAAAATTTTGATTCCGGGCGGGATTGTTCCGTGCCGGATTATTTGATCTCTTTGTGGATCGTGTGCTTGCGCAAGAAGGGATTGTACTTCTTAAGCTCGAGGCGCTCGGGAGTGTTCTGCTTGTTCTTTGTAGTGGTGTAGCGTGAAGGAGTCTTTCCCTCGGCCCTGGCCTCGGTGCACTCGAGAGTGATCATGATTCTTTGTTCTTTCTTTGCCATCTTTATACTCCAATTTTAATTGCATTCCCATAGAACAACAAAATTATAAAATTCCATGGTAATTGTCAATCCTAATTTTTTGAATTATATCAAATTTGGGTTTTTCCGAAAAATCCGGGGAATAGTTGTCAACATTCCCGTTGCAGCACTCAAGCGGCTGCTAATCATGGTTTTCCGGCTTCAGGATTTCCTGCAGGCTGCTCATGCCCAGATTTTGGGCCAGCCGGAGTGCTGCTTCGATATAGCCGGGGGCGCGCTCCGAGTCGTAGCTCTTCAGCATGATGCCGATATTGGCAAGCGTCAGCAGCCTTAGTTCCGGCGGGAGCGACATGGCATTTTTCGCCGAGCGGTCCATGTAGCCGTATGCTTCAGCGGTCTTGCCTTCCTCGTATTTCAGCATGGCGTATGTATTAAGTAGCAGAGTTTCCGCGAGGACGTCCGGCGAATTTTCCAGCATCGCCGTGCCTTCCTCAAGCTCTTTTTCTGCACGTGAATACGCCCCGGTCTCTACGTAGGCCTTGGCGGCAAAGGCATGAAGCTGCGCGGCCTCTCCCGGCAGGAAGCTGTCCGGGTAGTTGCTGAAACACCTTTCAACCACGGCCACGGCCTTATCGAAGCGGCCGCCGAGGCAATGATCGGATATGATCGCGCGCACCTTCGCGAACTCGGGCGCCCCTTCGAACAGATTCTCCTCCTCCGGCTCCGTGCCTTGAGCGAAGTAATGCTCTCCGGCGATTTGCCCGCCTGCCGGTTCCGTCATGGCAGGGGAGTAGCCGAAAGCCTTGCGGAATTCTTCCTCGGCCGTTGCCGGCAGGGGTATCCCGGTTTCCCCTTCCCCGGGCTTCCTCACGAACCCGGCTCCCAGATCGTTGTATCCGCTCAGCGCGTCGTTAACCACTGCATCACTGCCGTATTTACCGGCATTACGGGCGGCTATGAGCAGCATGTTGCGTGCTGTGTCCTCATCGCCCGATTCGGCGCTGTGCGCGGCAAGATAGGGGGCTATCGTCTCCTTCAGGTCATCATCTGCCTCATCGTACTTCGTCTGAAGTATCATGGCGATGTGGCCGTGCAGGGCCAGATATTCCTCGTATTCCAGCTTGCTTTCGAAGAAATCATGATAGAAGCCCTGCGTGAAGCGATAGGTAGTTGTTTTCATGCCGTATTTATGGTGAGCGCCGATGCTTTTGATGACGCCGGTCTTATTCTGTATCTGCCTCAGCTTTTTTATCGTGCTCAGCACGTCGAGATTCATCAGCTGCGACACGATGTTCACTGTGAACTCGATCCCCTCGGCGCTGCACACCGAAAGCAGATTCTTCTCCTCGTCGTTCAGCAGCTCGAGTGCCTGAGCAAACATGGACTGCGCCGAGACGGGCATGTAGCCCTTGCTTTTGAAGTCGGGGATCAGGGTGCCGTCCGCGCTGAAGGGCGAGTAGCGCTCGAAGTACCTTATATATTCTCCGAGCACGCCCGGCACACCGAAAGTCTTTTCTTTCAGCCATGTTTCGAACTCGTCGTTCTTCCTGTAGCCCGGCATGCACACCGAGAGGCACTCCGATATTTCCCTCGTGCTGAACGGGTTCAACTCAATTTTCGTCACGTTCTTGTTCTTAGCGCAGTAGTTGGCCATGAACGTGGTGAATGGCAGCGCGTGCTTATCCAGCACGCTTTGCTTGCACGACAGGACGAGCAGCAGCGGCAGCGTGTCGATTTTTTCCGCGAAGGAAATAAGCAGCTCCACGGATTGCGCGTCGCTCCAGTGCATATCGTCCATCACCACGGCCAGCGTGCCTTTCGAAGCCAGCGAGCAGATTGTGTCGTAGTAGTCCTTGGCAGCGCTGCTCATCACCGTGCCGGCCGTAGAACTTGATTTATCCTTGCGGAACTCCCGCCAGTCGCGCCCGGCTTCCTTCACGAAATAGAACACCGAGTCCACCACAGGCAGCGACGCGAGGAACGTCATGCCCAGGTTGCGCGCGAACTTCTTCTCGGGCGGCACTTCTTTGATCTTCTCGATGGCCTTGGCAAAGGGGTAGAGAGGATGGATGTTGCCTATCTTCACCTTGCCGATCGGCGCCAGGCCGTCAACGAGAATGGACTCGGCGTCGGCTTCCCTTTTCCTCACGTGGTCCGAAAAGTAGTTCAGCAAGTGCGTCTTGCCCATGCCGGTCTCGCCTGTCACGCATATTATCGACCCCCTGCCGGAAATCGCGCTTTTCAGGTGGCGCTTCATTATCTCAAGTTCCGAATCTCGGCCGATGATCTGCTCGATTGTGTTTATCATTTCGCGGGTGCTGTCCGATTAGCCTGTAAACCATGAATATATCACGTTTACAAAATAATAACATTTGTCGTGATCTTAAAACTATTACGGATGTGAAAATAAAAAAAAAGCCGGGTTTTGATGCCCGGCTTCTGCCATTTTGATATAATCATGGCTTATTTGACAATTGTGAACCTGAGGACTGCCACCTTGTTGCCAAGGTTGACGCGGATGAAATATACACCCGATGTCAGGCCGAGTGCCGATTGGTTCAGGCTGATCGTGTTGATGCCCGCTGATGCAGTGCCGTCGAAGAGTGTGGCAAGTTCGGCACCGTTGATCCCCGCGATCGTCACTTTCGCGCGTTCCGCCCCGGCTGCGAAGAACCTAAGCTCGCCGCTCGTGCTGACCGGGTTGGGGAGAATTTCGAGCTTCATCTCTGATGAGTTCTCGCTGACGCTGACTATGCCGCCAGTTGCTACCTTCACCGTGATCGGGCTGGAATATGTCTCGCCGCAGTCATTCGTCACCTTGCAGACATATTCGCCGGCGTCGGTCATGGCTGCTTTCTTCACGAATGTCGAGCGGGTTTCGTTATCGATCGGTTTCTCGTTGAAGAGCCACTGATATGCAAGCGGCTCGTGGCCCGCGGCCTTCACTTCGAGCGTAAATGTCGAATCTTCGATCACTGAAACCGTGTAAACTTCGCCGGGCACTTCAACCGTTGGCTTCAAAAATACTTCGAGGCCGGCTGATGCTTCTTTCTTGTTCTGGTCCGAACCATTGACCGTGACGACGCAGGAATAAACTCCATTATCGCTGAGATCTATGGCCTTGAGGCCGAGTTTTGACGTCTTCGCGCCGCTGACCTTCGTGCCGTCAGTCAGTTCAGTGCCGTTATAAAGCCAGCTGTAGCCGTACGTCTGGCCCTGAATATCCTTCACTTTCACTTCCATGTTGACGTCGGTTCCTTCGCAGGCCGAGATGTTGCTCAACGTGTTTTCGAATATGATTTCGGGTTGGATCGTAAGACGTACCGGGTCGGAATTAACCTTGCCGCAGAGTCCTTCAACCTCGAGGAAGTAATAGTCGGCGCCATCTGCTGCTTCAGCGAAGCCCGCGTCCCTTATTGTCATGATGGGCGATTTCGCGCCGGCAATCTTGTCGTTATTTTCGACGGTCACGTCCTTGCCGCCCTTGTGCAGCCACCATTGATACTTGTGCTGGAAGAATGGAGGAACCATGCCCTTGATATGAACTTCCGCTTCAAATTTCACGTTCGTGCCCATGGCTACATTCTGCGAAACCGGCTGCTTAAGCACTTCAGTCTGGTGAAGGGCGTAAACGAGTGCATCGCTTGAATAGATGCCTTCCCTCGTGGAGGCCGGGCCGTAAACTTTGCATCTGTACGTGCCGCTCTTCTCGAACGTCAACGAATCAATCACGTATGTCGGGTCTGTTGCGCCGGGGATCGGCGTGCCGTCAAATTCCCACTGGAACATTGTCTTGGCGCCGAATGTTATGTAGGCCGTGACTTTCAGCTTAACATTCTTGGTGCCGGCGCAAGTAAGCACTTCCTGGGGCTGCTCTACCATCACGATCTCAAGCTCGATTCCGGCGAATCCCATGAAGTATGCCTTGCGCGGATTGCCGAGGCCGTCCGTCTTCTCGAGCAGGGCGCCGTTCTCGTCCATAAGGCCGATCGGGTTATTCAGCACGAGTTTCTCGTCAAAGCTGGCAATCCTTAGGTCGTAATCGCTGACGAAGCGCATCGGGATGTCCGTTGTCGTCATGTCGCCGATTTGTGCTTTCCACGTGGCGAGCTCGCCGGCCTTGCCCGATGAGATATTATTCTCTTTCGAGTTCACTGTGCCGCCGTTATAAATGAACGACCCGTTGCTGCCGGTGTTGGCAAATATGTTCCTGAAGACATTGGATGTGCCGCCATTGATCGTGAGCGTCGGGTATTCCGTGCTCTTCGTAACGATTGAGTTATACATTATCGTCACGCCGTTCGAATTATTCAGTACGATACCGCCGGCGTTGCGGCCTGCCACCTGGTTGTTGCTGATATAGCCGCCGGCATTGTTGCACGTGATCACCCTTAGCCCCGTGCCCTCCATGTCGCCGACGCCCTTGAAGAAGTTCCTGTTTATCGTGTTCGCGCCTTCGCAGTAAACAACGCTCATATCGAGGCCCTTGCTGTTCAGGAAGACCGATATGTTGTTATCCTCAACCGTCACGTTGTTCGTGAAAAGATAAATGCCGTTGATGTTGAAGCTGTTGGAAAGCTTGTTGTTCTTCACGAGGCCCGTGCCGCTGCCGGTGTGCACCAGCTTGATGCCGGCTTCCGTCTTGTCGCCCGAGGCCGAGCCGCTGATACCCGTGATCTGGTTGCCCGTGATATTCGAAGCGTTGACCGCCACGATGCCGAAATATGGCTTCATCGTGGAGCTGCCCGTCAGGATATTATCTTTAATCATGACGTCAGCCGGGTTCGGCAGGTCGAGCTTGATGCCCGTGTGCGAGAATCCGCTGATCGTGTTCTTAGTCAGGCTGATGCCGGGATCGCTGACGTTCGCGGCAGTGTAGTTGATGCCGTACGAGCCGTAGCGTATATCCATGTTGTTGAATTCAACGTGGTGAGTGTTCGTAAGATAGATCGTGCTGAAATCGTTGGAGCGCGGGGCATCCTGCACGCCGCGGAAAAGCACGTCCTTGAATTTGATATTGTTCGAGCCGTCCATGCTGATCACTCTGCCGGCTCCACCGTTCGTGGCCACGAACGTGATGTTCCTCACTTCGAAGTTGGCGCAGTTGTTGAACGCCATAATATAGTTATTCGTCGGTGTCGGGGCATAGTTCAGGATCACTGCATCCGCGCTGTTCGTCGTGGAGTGGATGATGAACTTGTTGGATTGGCCGAGATTCTCGAATTTCACCTGGCCTGTATATGTGCCGGGATTAACCGTGATGTCAACGTCGCCTGCGCCCTGGATGCCAGTGGCTGTAACGTAGTTGCCGAAATCGGCAAACGTGGCGAAGTGGGCTGTCGGGCCGCCGACTGTATAGTTACCGGCGATAAGAGCCGGGCCGGACCAGTAATCGGGGCATTTGTCGTTGCCCTTGACCATGTCCTCTATGCCGTTAGGGTCCTTTGTTGAAG
>CAZIHB010000134.1:0-6173 GCA_964538535.1 uncultured Hyphomicrobiales bacterium
CAATCTGAAAATTTCTGATGAGGGCAATATCACGCCGTTAAGTATTCAGGTCAGATGATTCCGGCAAGATAATCAGATACTTTTCTGACGTCCTCCGGCGTATCAACGCCGATGAGGAATGTTTCCGTCTGCAGGCACAGGAACCTGGCTCCATCCTGCAGAAGCCGGAGCTGCTCGAGTTTTTCAGCTTTTTCGAGAGAGCTTTGCGGAAGGCGTGTGAATCTTTCGAGTGCCTGCCTTCTATAGGCATAAATTCCTATATGCTTGAAAAACGTGTGATACTCCTGCCAATCGTCGAACATCTCGTCCCTGAGGAAAGGTATTGCCGTGCGGCTGAAGTAAAGTGCCGTGGAGTCGGATGCAAGCGCAACCTTGACGGTGTTGGGGTCCCATATATCATCGCGCGACGTTATGACTTTTATCGGCGTGGCAACATCGGCTGAGGATTCGGAAAGCCCTGCAACGAGAGAATCGATGAGCGAGCCGGGGATCAAAGGCTCGTCACCCTGGATGTTCACTACTATATCAGCTTCCTCGCCGGCTGCATTCAGGCAGTAGTGCACCCTGTCGGTGCCGCTTGGAAGCTCGGGCGGGGTCATGACCGTCTTTGCACCAAAGGCACGTGCCGCCTGAAGAACCTCGATGCTGTCGGCCGCTATATATACTTCGCTTAGTGATGACGCTGTCTTGGCCGCGGCCCAGACGCGCTCGACCATCGGCTTGCCGTTTATATCTACGAGCGGCTTGCCCGGCAGCCGCGTGGATGCGAACCTGGCAGGAATTATGCCTACTGCCCTCATCTATTCAAGCACCTTGGGCACTTTGAAGAAGTTCTCGTTCCTCTTGGGAGCGTTCGAAAGCGCTTCCTCGAGCGTGAGCGATGAACCGACTTCATCCTCGCGGAAGACATTCTCCGACTCGACTACGTGGGAGAGCGGCTCGGTGCCGTTCAGGTTCAATTCCTCGATGGCCCCGATATAATTGACAATTTTCGAGAACTGGCCCGCGAAGCTTTCGATTTCAGATTCGTCGAACTTCAGGTGGGCAAGTGCTGCCACATCCCTGACCGTTTCTTTCATATCCATAACTTTATGCCAAAATTCATTTTGAAATATAGGCAAATTATGCAAAATGCAGGTGATTTACAAGGGGGGATGAAGCTGCCGGCGGGTGAAGAGCTTATACTTGAAATACCTTAGATTTTCTTCCTGAAATTTGCCACAGAATAGCGGCAATCTGTGCATGATCATCAAAAAATGAGGGAATATCCAGGCGGGACTCGCGGCCGGATATTCCCTCAATTAAAACTGCAGACTCTCCGGGAAATTGGCGGGTGCTCAGATATTCAAAGTAGCTTTCAATGTGGTGAAGCGTGGCAGATAAGTGCCGCCAAAGACCTGGTAGTACTTTCTGTCAAGCAGGTTATTGACGTTCAGGCCAAGATTCAGCCGCTCGGTGATGTAATACCCTGCCGAGCAGTTTACAACAGCGAAGGATGGTACCTTCCCCTCGTAAGTGCCTGCAAGCCAGTCGAAGCCTTCGGTATAATTGAAAGATACGGAGGCATCCCAATGCTTTGGCACGATGTAGGACATGCCTGCATTGAATTTCGATGGCGAAATGTTGGGAAGGAGCGGCTGTGACGTGTTGTTGTCCGTCACCTTGTAATTATAATAAGAATAATTGCCGTTTATCATGAGTTTATCGGTGATGTAGTAATTGATGCCAAGCTCTATGCCCCACTGGTCAACTTTCCCGACGTTCGCGTTTGAAACGACAAAGGCCGGTGCACCGTTATAGATCGAGAGCCGCGCGCGGTCCTTGGGCTGGAGTGCTTTCATGACCATATCAGTCGCCAGGGCATTGAACTGCTGAAGTGAATCACCGAGCGATGCCTCCCAATGCTGTATATCGGGATTGATTCCGGGCAGGAAGTTTGTGATGAAGTCCGATAAGCGGTTATAATACGCGTCAACTGTAACGTAAACCCTGTTGCCGAGGATACCCTTGTACCCGAATTCTGCGCCTAAGTTCTTCTCCACGTCCAGCTTGTCGTTGCCGATGGCATAAGCCCGCGTGGCGCTGATTCCCAGGTTGATGTTCGGCCTTTTCCCGGTGAGTGCCGCTATGGAGTCGGCAATGCTGTTCTGGACGGCGGTAAAATTAACGGGGGGCCCTCCTGCCTTCGAAAAAGCGGGAGCATCGGGCGTTACCCTGTAGAGCTCGGAATAATTCGGCCTCTGGAACGAGCGGCCGAATGAAAGCCTGAACTGGTGATCGGCAGCGGGCGAAATCACGAGCGCCGCGCGGGGTGAGAACTGCGTCGAGTGTATGCTGGCGAAGTCAGCCCTCGCGGAGATGACCAGCCTGACAAGGCCGGAAAGCTTCCAGTCTGCCTGCGAGTATATGCCCGTGTAATTGGCATCGACATCGTCAGGGATGCTTGTCTTCGATGTGCGTATCTGCTGGAACTGCTCTGCCACTCCCCATATGATATGGAGGTTATCCAGTGCATAGAAATTATGCTGCACGTCGGCCATCATGTCGCGCGAGTTATCCAGGAGCGGTGCTCCCGGCACCAGCAGCCACATCGTGTCGGGCACCGAGCGCTGCATGTAGTGCATGTGGACGTTGAAGCTCGGAGAATTATATCCCAGCCTGACGTAGGGGCGCTCGGCGTCCTTCACGAACGTTCTGCCAAGGCCGAAAACAAATGCCTCGTTGAAGGCACGGGAATAGCCAAATTCTGCCACGAGTCTTTTATCAGCCGCGAAATCGTAGTCTGCCCTGAATGTACCGTAGAATGATCTCGTGTTTCTCCAATCGCTCTCGAGCACTTTTTTCTCCAGGGGCAACCCTGCATATTCAAGGAACTGAGCTGAATCGCGCCTGTGGGAGTAGTTCAGCGTGTGGGATAACCCGGCGGTAACCTTAAAGCTGAAGTCACCCTGCATCTGCGCGTGGCGGACGTCCGTGCGGTATGTTTCGTAGTCGCCGCCCAGGAAGGACACCTTCGTGCCGAGCACCTCGCGCGGCGCGTAGGAAGTCAGGTTAAGGACGCCGTTGAAGGCATTAGCCCCGTAAAGCGAGGCCGATGGGCCTCTCACGAGTTCGACCCTCGCGAATTCATCCAGCGGGAGCGAAAATGTGTTCCATTCCTGCGCCCCAAGCAGCGGCATAGCCGCGTCCCGGCCGTCCTGAAGCACTAGCAGGCGGCGGTTCAACCCGTTATTGAAGCCGCGGGTGTTCACGATGAAATCCGATGCGCCGTTCTGCATTATATCCACGCCGGTGGCTCCCTCGAGCGACTTTGCAAGCTGCCCCTTGCGCGAGGCTATCTCTATCTCGCTCGGGAATTGTGCCACAACTGCCGCCGGCGACTCCGTGATCTTCTCCATGCGCTTCGAGGCGCCATAGACCACTACGTCGCCAAGCATCTTCACCCTGGGTTTCAGCGCTATGCTGATTTTTGATTCCGCCCCGTCGCGAATTGAAATATCTTCTGATGAATAGGACTCCCAGTTGGACGACTCCACTCGTGCTGAATAAGATCCTGCCGTCACCTTCTTGATCATGAACCTGCCGGCCCGGTCTGATATCCCGTAGAAGCCTTTTTTATCGAGCTTTACCACGATGCCGCCGATCGGGGTGCCGCTCTCGGCATCGGTGACCGTGCCGCTCAATATTCCCTGCGCGTACGCTGCTTGCGCGAGGACCAAAAAAATTGTTATAGCTGCTAATTGTATTTTTAAGCGTGCCACAACCTACCTTTATGCTAAGTTTAAAATAAATTTTTTCTAAACAAAAAACAAACTTAGGCAAAGTTAAACTAATATCAAAAAAGATATATTATCCTCCAAAAAATTGAGGAATCGAATGTATTCGGCGGGGTGGGGGCGGAAGAAGTCAGTGATTCGCGGGCATAGCCCTTTTCAGCAACGAGAGAAGCGTGCGCCGCTGCTCGGGCGGAGGCATTCTCCTCAAATTCTCGTACCAGGTGATGTGGCCCTCGGCCAGAATATAAAGCTGCCGGTTCGTTATCTTGTCAATATCGGAATAATGGCTGTACTTCTCAACGTAGAATGCCATCTTATGATAGGCTGTTTCTATCTCCTTCTCATAAGCTGCCAGGTCTTCCTCGCTCAGCCCGAGCGAGCCCGGATCGTCAAATTCAGTATTTTCCTCGACCACGGCCAATCTCAGTACGAATTATTTCTATATATGTCGATTTTATCGCCCGCCGTAGTGTAATAGCAGCGCATCAGATCCACGGCCAGGCAGGAATGAGCGGGAAATATCCCTACGAGCCCGCCGATTTGGGCTTTACTGAAAAATTCATCGGAGCACTTGATTATCCCATGTTCCTGCGAGAGGCCGCTAAGCCATGTGGCGCCATCGTTCACGCCGGCCGCGATGCCGCCGGCCAGGTGGAAAGGCAGGCCGTAGCATTTCTCGCCGGAGAGCATGAAGTAATCCTTTGAGAAATGGACTGCCCCGCCGTAGATGACCACTTCGCGCCTTTTTTCGTTTTTCGAGATCACCGGGCACACCATGAATGCTGCAATATCCTCGGGCCTGCACGAGCCGAGCGCGAGCTGCATGGCGTCGTAGAAGACGAAATTTCCGGGGCGTATCTCGTCTGCCGTGCCGAAGTTATCGGTGATGCTGAGCGCCGGAGTGTCTCCGATGGAAACGCGGACAAAGGGGTTTTCGGGGAAATAGCACTCTTTCAGGGTTTTCATCATGCCGAGCATTTTCTCGTGGTTCTGAAGGATTTCACTTCGGCCGGCCGCGGAGTAGTTATGCCCCGTGTGGGTAAGGAATCCGACCCACCTTGCCTTGTCGGATTGATCGAGGGCTGCCGTTATGGCATTGATTTTCGGAAGATCCGAGCCTTCCACCCCGACCCTGTGATAGCCGCAATCGATTTTGATGAACACGTTCACGAAGTTTCTGATGCCCCGTGCAACGGCTTCGGCCGCCTCGATGGAATCGACGAGAATATTCAGAGTGCATTTCTCGGCCACGGCATTTATTTCGTCCATCTCGAGTATATTAACGGGCACGGCAATCGTGATGTCGTGCCACCCGCAATCAACAAAGAACGCGGCCATATCCACCGACGAGACAGCAATTTTCCCGGTGCCTTCGTCCCCGAAGAGGTCGCCGATGGCAGCGGATTGATGAGTTTTGAAGTGCGGACGGAAATCAATCCCCTGCTCCCTGGCTTTTGTGGCCATGGAGTGAATGTTTCTCCTGCAAATATCGAGATCGACAATCAGAGTCGGCTTTTTTATCTTCATCAGACCCTCGAAAAACTGAAGTCAAATTTATGTCAAAAATGGAAAAATAAAAAAAATATTTGGGATTGAGAGGCAAAGTGATAAATTCCGGGGAAAAAGTGGGTAAATGTTTGTAGATTTATTTTTTTGAAAGAGAGTATTCAATATATAGTATGATGATAGATAATATTAAGAGTAACAGAAATTTCTGGATTTTAGCATCCATTGCAATTGTACTAATTTTCATTCTCAACAGCGGACACATAAATCAGATTGGGGTCTTTCTTAATTATTACACCAATATAGCAAGAAACATACTTGCCGGCAATGGATATACATATGATAATTTCAATCATTCTCCCTCATTCTATCCAATCTGGGGATATACGATTGTGACACTGGCTGATGTCGCCCTCGGGGCATCGAACGCGTTAATTTATTGTCTTCATGGAATTATGGCATTTTTCGGGATATATTATTTTTACGAACTTTTTGAAATCAAGCCTTCTATAAAGCATTTACCATTATTTATCCCGTTTTTGGCCATGCTTTCGGTGCGATGGCCTGCGGCACCCCAGACATTCTTTATCATCTTATATGCTGGCAGATATAAGAAATTTATTAAAACAAATATGATTAAGGAGCTGGTCTTGGGCGGCGCATTTTTGGGAATAATCGTTTCGATGCGGACAGAATTTCTCGTTCTGCCGATATTCCTGATTGTAGTGCTGTTTCTTAAGCCATACAGGGCGAAACTCAGGCCGGGATTGAAATTTAACCTTGCAGCTTTGGCAATAGCTTTATTATTTTTAGTGCCATGGGGCATAAGATCTTATATTACGAACGGTGAATTTTCCATTTCTGCCTATAACGGTGGTATGGTTTCCTACA
>CAZIHB010000135.1:0-6147 GCA_964538535.1 uncultured Hyphomicrobiales bacterium
GCTCGTTCGGGCCCTCGCTGTCCTCGCATGAAGCCAGAAAAGCAAGAGCCAGGCAAAAGAATAAAGGAAGGTAAAATTTCTTCATATTGCCCCCTGAAAAATAATAAAAAATTCCTGCCGGCCGAGGCCCTGCCCGCTCACCGCCGGATTCATCCACATGGGCAAAATAGTAAATTCCGATGAAGTTCAAAATAATTATTTATTGATATAGCATTTAACTTATTTATTCCGGTGATAAAAGCCCCGCGTGCTAAGACATAGCAGTACAACCGCGGCTGAACAGGCATAGCCCCGGCCCCCGTCAATCATCTGCTCCGCCGCGTCAGGGCATATTGAAAACGGCAGGCCCCGCGGAATCGAAGCCTGCCGTTTATTATATTCATTTTGTTTCTTCTTACCTGACTTCCGCGCCCTCACCGATCGCCGGATTCTCCGGTGTGACGAAGCAGAGTCTGCCGTCCTCAGTCGAGGCCGCGAGCATCATGCCCTGTGACTCCAGCCCCATCAGCTTTGCCGGCTTCAGGTTGGCAACCACTACAATCACCTTGCCGACAAGATAATCGGGCTCGTAGTGCTTTGCCACACCGGCCACTATCTGCCTTGTTTCCTTCCCGAGATTGACCGTCAGCTTCAGCAGCTTTTCGGCCTTGGGGATCCTTTCAGCTGAAATGACCCTGGCCGTGCAGAGCTTCACCTTCATGAACTCGTCGTAGGTGATGAGCTCGTCCTTTTTCTCTTCTGCTGCAGCGGCTTCGGCCTTGGTGCCGAGAGCTGCCACTTCACGATCGACGAAATCATCTTCAATTTTCGAAAATATAATGCTCGGCGTCATTATCTTGCGTCCTTCTTCCAGCATCGGGCAGGTTGCAAGCTGCCAGAAGTTTTGTCCCCTCTCGGCATTATTGGAAGCACCGGTATAAACCTCGCCCTCGAAAAGGCTCTGCACCCTCCTTGCAGCGAAAGGCACTATCGGGGCAAAAAGCACCGACAGTGAATAAACGAGCTCAACGCAGAAATAAATCGACTTGGCGCATAGCTCGGGGTCGCTCGTGACTGTTTTCCATGGCGTCTCGTCGTTGAAGTACTTGTTGGCAGCGCGGGCGATATTCATTGTTTCAGTTATGGCATCGCGGAAGCGGAACCTTGAGTAAAGGTCGGAAGCCTTGCGAGCGCCGTTCCATAGTGCCTGGATAAGGGCGAGATCGTTCGCGGGGAGGGCAGCCTTGAGCTTTTGCGGTATCCCGTCCATGATTTCCTGCTCGGGCTTGCCCGTGGCTGACTCGAAATAATCAACGAGATTATTCCACGCGCGTGCCAGATCTGTATATTTGCCGCTCAGCCCCGGCACTTTCCCGCCGAAGTTCTTGTGGGCGAACTGCAGCGTACGGTTGATGAAATTTCCGAAAATGGCAGCGAGCTCGTTGTTATTGCGTGCCTGCAGGTCCTTCCACGTGAAATCGGAGTCCTTTGTCTCCGGGAAATTCATGGCCAGTGTGTATCTCAGCGCGTCTATATAATTCGATTCAGGATGATTCTTTATATAGTCCTGCAGGTCGATGCTCCAGTTGCGCGACTTTGAGAATTTCTGCCCCTCGAGGTTCAGGAACTCGTTGGCAGGGACGTTGTCGGGCAGTATGTAGCCGCCTTTTGCCTTCAGCATTGCAGGGAAAATCATTGTGTGAAAGACAATATTATCCTTGCCGATGAACGCGCAGTATCTTGTTTCCTCATCCTGCCACCACGTTTTCCAGTCTTCAGGCGCACCTTTGTGATCGGCTGCTCTTTGCGCGGCCCATTCCTTGGTAGCCGAAATATATCCCAGCACTGCATCGAACCACACGTAGAGCACTTTTCCTTTAGCTTTCTCCTTGTCGATGCCTTTCACTTTGTCGATGTGGACGCCCCACTCCAGATCCCTGGTGATCGCGCGCTCGGCCATGCCCTGCTTCAGCCAGCTGCGCGACTGCTGCAGGACGTTGTCCTTCCAGTCCTTGCTGTGGCCCTCCACGTATCCCTCGAGAAATTCCTGGAAGGCGTCGAACCGCATGTACCAGTGGGTTGTTTTTTTCACGATCGGCGGCTTGCCCGAGACGGTGCTTATCGGGTTCTTCAGCTCTATCTGGTTGTAATAAGCTCCGCAGGAGTCGCATTGATCACCGCGGGCCTTGTCGCTTCCGCAGTTCGGGCATATTCCCTCCACGTAGCGGTCGGGCAGGAACATCTTGGCGCTCGTGTCGAAAAATTGCTCTTCTTCGCGCTGCACGAGGAACCCCTTCTCGAGGAAATCCGCGAAGAACTCGAGCGCCGTCTCGTGGTGCGTGGGGAGCGATGTACGTGAATATATATCAAAGGACATCCCGAACTTTCGGAACGCGTCCATGTTGGCATTGTGATATTTATCGATTATATTTTTTGGAGCAACTTTTTCCTTTTCGGCGGAAATTGTGATGGCCACTCCATGCTCGTCGGATCCGCAGACGTAGAGCGCGCTCTCGCCGCTCAGGCGGAGCCAGCGCGTGTAAATATCGGCAGGCAGGTAGACCCCGGCACAGTGCCCGAGATGCAGGTAGCCGTTGGCATAGGGCAGGGCCGATGTGATCAGTGTTCTTTTCATATTGAGCTGTATATAAATCTATTTAACAAAATAATTTTTAATTTATATCATATTTCTATCGCACGATGCAAACAACAAATATATGGAATTGGCAGGAGAGAATTTTTAAAATTTCGGATAGAAACGGCATGTTTCGTGCCGCGGCACGCAAAATTTTATTACATTATAATATCCAATTTTTCTACTTTTGTTTCGTTTGGTTCATAGTCCGGAATTTGAAGGCATAAAATGCCGTTGGCCCTCTATACCGAAAGCACGCGCTGCAGCCGGTATTTATGCTAAAGGGTGCTGTGCCTGCCGGCAAATTATAGAGGATAATTCGGCAGTGCACCGGATGATCCGGGATAATAATAAAAGGGGAAAAGACCTGCTTATGACTGAGATGCTTCAGAATTACATGCCCCTCGTGCTGATGATCTTCATCGGGTTCGGAGTGGCACTCGTTTTTCTATTCCTCTCCGAGTGGCTCGGCGCCAGGCGGACGACGGACGAAAAAAAATCCACCTACGAGAGCGGGATGCCACCGCTCGGGACTGCACGCGAGAGATTCAGCGTGAAATACTACATGGTGGCAATGAGCTTCATAGTTTTCGATATTGAGGTGATCTTCATGTATCCCTGGGCTGTTCAGCTCGGATCTCTCGGCATAACGGCATTCTGGGCCATGATGATATTTATCGCGATACTCTTCGCAGGCTACTACTGGGAGTACCGCAAGGGAGGCTTCGAATGGGACTGAGCGAAACCCTGAGGAACGAGGGCTTTCTTACCACTTCGATGGAAGCCCTGGTGCGCTGGGCGCAGAAGAATTCTGCCTGGCCGATGCCGCTGGGCATCTCGTGCTGCGCTATTGAAATGATGGCCTTCGCCTCGTCGAGGTTCGATGCCGCGAGGTTCGGCTCCGAAGTGTTCAGGATGACGCCGAGGCAGTCCGACATACTTCTCGTTGCCGGCACGGTCACTTACAAGATGGCAATGGTAGTCAGGAAGATATACGATCAGATGCCCGACCCCAAGTGGGTAATTTCAATGGGGGCGTGCGCGTCTTCCGGTGGAATGTTCCGCAGTTATTCCGTCGTGCAGGGGATAGACAGCTTTTTGCCGGTGGATGCCTACATATCCGGCTGCCCGCCCCGTCCGGAATCCGTTATCCTGGCCCTCATGACGATACAGGAGAAGATTCAAAAGAAACATAAGCCTGATTTGTTTAATTTCGGGAAGGACGTTTCGCGGATTCCCGTCCAGACTGCCTTTCCCGATTCGGAGCTGGCGTTCGATCCGCTCAGGGAATAATAAGGTTGCCCGGCCGGTTCTTGCGTCTTGCATGGCGCGGCGGACCGGGGGGCTGATGGAATTGCGGGCCTGTGGGGATGATATGCCCCTCGGCGGAAAAAATGGCAGGCATATGCCTGAAGTGCTTTACAATCATTGGCGGTATTAATGAATTTTATCAACCACGCGGCATTTCTTTCCTGCCCGAGAAAAGTAATCGGCATAATGACCGGCACGTCGCTCGACGCGATTGACATTGCACTTGCCGAATTCTCGGTTGTGAAAGGCAGGCCCATGGCTAAAACACTCGCGGCAGGCGATTTCCTGCTGCCGGACGGCTTCAGGGCCGGGGTGCTCAACATGATTTCAGGCAGGGCAGCCATGGCCGAAATTTCTGCTTTAAATTACTATATCTCAGGAATATATGCCGAAGCAACGGAGAAATTTCTTCGTGCCTCGGGCCTTACCAGGGCCGAGATCGACGCCGTCGGCGTTCATGGCCAAACGGTGTGGCACGAGCCGCGCGGCGCGCGTTTCCTGGATAAAGAAATAAGATCTACGCTTCAGCTCGGCAATATTTCCGTCATTGCCAAGCTTTGCGGCATCACGACTGTCGGGGATTTCCGCTCGGGCGACATGGCCCTTGGCGGCCAGGGAGCGCCGCTCGTGCCCGTTTTCGACAGTGAGTTCCTCGCGCTGCCCGACGAGGACGTCATCGCTCTGAACATCGGCGGCATCGCCAACATCACCCTGATTCCCGCGGGGGGAGACAAACGGGCCGTGCGTGCCTTCGACACCGGCCCCGGCAACATGCTGACCGACCTTTATGCCGAATCGCTGGCTGGAATGCCCTACGACGAGGGCGGGCGAATGGCTGCAAGGGGCAGAGTGTGCGGAGCCCTGCTCGAGGAGCTGAAATCGGAGCCCTTCATATACTCCGATCCTCCGAAATCAACGGGCAGGGAGCTTTTCAATCGTGATTTCGTGTCGAATGCCATAATAAGAGCGCAGTTAGAAAGTGTATCCCCCGAGGATCTGCTGGCAACGCTCACGAAATTCACCGTGTTTTGCATATCGGATAATATTAAGCGCCACGGATTCATAAAAGGCAAAATTTACGTCTCGGGCGGTGGCCTTAAGAACGATTATCTGATGGAATTGCTTAAAACTGAGCTTAGAGGGTTCACCGTGGAATCATGCGAAACACGCGGCATAGACCCCGACAGGAAGGAAGCCCTTTGCTTCGCCTATCTCGCCTGGCTCGTGCTGGCGGGGCGTTCGGGCAATTTGCCCTCGGTGACGGGAGCCAAATCGGAATCTTTACTCGGATTAATTGCTTTGCCATAAATTTTTTCTGCAGTTAATCTTTTCATTCGAGCCTCCCGCGCCCGGCGCTTTAATATGAAGCTATAACTAAAGATACCCGGCATTCCGCGCCATGGCCGGTTATTACATCGTTAATAATATCGCTTAATTTTGAGCCCTCAGGCAGCGCGTCTTTGCATTTATGACTATTTTGCATATTGTTTTGGATGTAAATGACTTAATGAGGTTTTGTTTTGACTTACATTGGTTTCGCTAAAATATCGACACAAATCAGATACGTTGCATTAATACTGGCCCTGATGCTTATCTCCGGCTGCTCTTCAGCCGTGAGGTTCACTCAGGACGCGCCCCGCGCGGGTGCTAAAGCGAAACAGGCAGGCACTTCCCTCCCGGCACTGAAGCCGGGTTATACCATAGAAGACGACACTTTCTCCGGCCCGGACGGGCAGGAAGAGAGAAATGTTTCCCTCGGCCTTGCTTCCTATTACTCGGATCATTTCAACGGTAATTCAACGGCCAGCGGGAACACTTATCATAAAACCGAGCTCACGGCAGCCCACCGCGACCTGCCATTCGGCACCAGGGTCAGGGTGACCAATCTGAAAAACCGCAAATCCGTCCTCGTCACTATTAATGACAGAGGGCCGTTCGTCAGGGGGCGCGTTATTGACGTTTCCCGTGCCGCGGCCGAGGAACTCGACATGATTTCTGACGGCGTGGTGGACGTTGCACTCGAGGTTGTAAAACAGGCTGAATAATGAGAGTTCTTTTGACAACATCGGCCCTGCTGGTTCTCTCGAACGTGTTCATGACGTTCGCCTGGTATGGCCATTTGAAGAATATGAGCGGCAAGAAATGGTATATTGCCGCGGTAGTCAGCTGGGGAATCGCTCTATTCGAATACATGATCCAGGTGCCGGCCAACAGGCTCGGCC
>CAZIHB010000136.1:0-6128 GCA_964538535.1 uncultured Hyphomicrobiales bacterium
TGCCCGTGATGGACGGGCTGGAGGCAACCCGGCGCATAAGAGAATTGGAGGAAGCTCAGCACAAAAAAACGCCGATTATCGGGCTGACGGCCCATGCCGCGAGTGTTCACCGGGAAGAATGCCTTGGTGCGGGCATGGATGACGTGATAGTAAAACCCTTCGACACCGAGTATCTTTTTGCCATGGTCACGAAATATGTAAGCAGGGAAGCACCGAAACCCGTGGAAGAGTTCCCGGTGAACCCTGAGATCAACATCAGGCCGTTCATGAAGTCAATCGGCAACAACCCGGTTGTTCTTAAAAGAATTGCCGAGTATTTCAGGACGAATTACGAGAGCGACCTTGTCTGCATCCTGACGGCAATAGAGGAAAATAACGCGGCAGATGTTGCAAAATTATCCCATAAGATGAAATCCGAAATTGGTAATTTTGGGATGGAGCGAGCCTTCGAGTTGATAAAAACACTTGAAATGATGGGCAAAAATACGGATTTATCAGATGCGTCTTTTGTTGTGGAAGAATTAGGCGGCCTGCTGAAGCTGCTGGATGGATACCTTGAGGAATTGGTAAGATACTTTGAATCAGAAAATAAAGGAGTGTGAGATTGAAAGCTCTTATTGTTGAAGACGATTATATCACCTCCCAGGTGATGAACGAGATAATGCGGGGCTTCGGCGAATGCGAAATTGCCGAGGACGGGAAAATAGCAATGGAGAAATTCATTGCTGCAAGCGAAAGCGGCGCACCCTACGAATTGATTTTCCTTGATATAATGATGCCGGAGCTTGACGGGCAGGAAGTGCTGACCTTGATCCGCCAGTATGAGCACACGAACGGGATCATGGGGCTGGACTGCGTGAAAATCGTGATGACAACAGCTCTCGACGATTTCGATAACGTGAAAAACGCCTTCAAGAGCCAATGTGAAGGTTACCTTGTGAAGCCGATCGACAAGGATAAAATAAAAAATATGCTTAAAGAGCTGAATTTTATTGATTAGCGTGATTATTTTTTTCAGCCGTTTCGACGGCTGTTTTTTTCTTCTTCATGACAATCCACCTGACCGCGATGATAAGGATGATCGCCGCGCCCGCGATGGTGATTATTTTGCCGTAGTGGCTCATGTATTCATCCACGAGCGCCCATTTTGTGCCGAACGCCGCGCCGAGCAGGATCAGAATCGAATTCCAGACAAGTGCGCTGACGGCAGAAAGGATGATTGTCCGAGACGCTGTCAGCTCGCTCATGCCGGCGAAGAACCCGATGACGGCTCTGGTGCCGGAAAGAAACCTGTTGGCGACTATCATCCAGTAGCCGTATTTTTTGAACCAGTTTTCAGTTCTTGCTATGGCGTCGCGTGAAAGGAACTTGAATTTATTCGACTCAATTATCTTCTTTTCGAATTTCTCCCCAAGCCAGAACATCACCACAAAACCAAGCACCGAGCCGATCGTCGTGCTTATCAGCAGAGGGGCAAAACCGACGACTCCCATTCCAACGAGAGTCCCTGTGAATACTATAACCGTGTCCGAGGGCGAGGGAGGAAAAATATTCTCAAGAAAAGTAAACCCTGCGGCCACGATCAAAACCCAATACCACGGCACTGAAGACAAAAAATGAATGGCGGTTTCAAGCATTTGACAAAACTCTGGCAAAATTCAAAAAAGCAAATTAACAAATTTTGTAATTTTATAACAAGACAATATGTTAACAGGTTGATACGGGGGTTTTGCCATGGTTGATAAAGACGCGCGCAGCCCGCGGCCGGCTGCAAAACTTGACAGGACGGCAGTGGCACGCAATCTGAAAGCACTGCGGCTGATCTCCGAGAAGAGCCTGGCAGAAGCGGCGGGCACAGCAGGGAAGTCGGAGTCGTTCCTTTCGCTGGTGGAAAGCGGCAAGCGCGCCATAGCTCCGGATGACCTGATAAAATTGCTCAAGGCGTACGGCTTTACCTTTATCAGCTTCATAAACAGCTTCACGGAGGAGATCGCGGGCCAGGCGGGGATTGCCGCAGGGATAGAGCTATGGTCTGCCCATGGGGGCAATACGGTGCTGATTTATGATTTGGATAATTCCGTAGCCGGTGGGCTCACGGCACTGAACGGCCGCGTGGCCCCAGGGGAATGTATCCCCGGGGATTTTATCGAGGCAGGGGATGAAATTTCGGTTGAAGCAACCGAAGGGAAGCTGCTTGTCGAGATGAAGGACGATGAAGCCACGCTCCGCCCCGGAGAAAAATATATCATTCATCCCGGCATTTCATTCAAGCTGCGAAACTACTCCGCCACAAGCTGCTCATTCAGAATCCTGACAACAGGCGGCGGCTTCTGACGATGCCGCGGGAAGGCTAATG
This sequence comes from uncultured Hyphomicrobiales bacterium, assembly GCA_964538535.1. Lineage (GTDB taxonomy): Bacteria > Bacteroidota > Ignavibacteria > Kapaibacteriales > UBA2268 > CAZIHB01. The sequence continues at coordinate 2,357 of CAZIHB010000136.1, forward strand.
GTGAACATGGAGCCCCTGCCGGGCGCACTTTCCACGAGCAGTGTGCCATTGCTTGCCTTGGTAAGTTCATCGCAAAGAATAAGCCCCAGCCCGGTCCCTTTCTCGTTGTATGTGCCGGGTGTGGAGTGGTGCACGTCAATTCTGAAGAGTTTATTGATCGTTTCCTTCGACATGCCGACACCGGTATCTGCAACGCTGATTGTTACGGAATTATCGGATTGCCTTGCTGAAAGCATGATGGAGCCGCCCGCGTGTGTGAATTTTATCGCGTTGGCTATAAGGTTGCGCAGAATGGTCTGAATGACTTCTTTATCGGCAAAAGCCTCGATCTGCCCGGGCACTTCTGTATAAATGCTTATGTTTTTATTCTTGGCATTGCTCGCGTGCATGGACGTCACGTTGTCAAATACTTCGGCAACATTCACATTGGCAGGGGAAATAACAAATGAGCCGTTCTGCAGGCGCGACCATTCGAGCAGGTTTTCCAGCAGCTGGTATATCTGCCTTGCAGATTTGCTCATGGCCAGAGAAATATCAATGATCTGCCCCCTGTCGAGTGTGTCGAAGTCATTCGACAGCAGATCGGTGAGCCCCATGAACCCGGTGAAAGGACTCTTCAGGTCGTGCGCGATGATAGAGAAGAATTTGTCCTTTTTGGCATTCAATTCTTTAAGGTCAAGCTCGTTCTGCTTTAATTGACTGTTCAAAGCATTTAGCTGCGCTATCTGCTTCTCTATTGTCTCATTGGACTTTGTCAGCGAGCGCACGAGCCTTTTCAGCTTCTCTTCGGAATTTTTCAGGTCGGTGATGTCCTTCATCACGCCCTCGTAGCATATTATTTTTCCGAATTTGTCTTTTATGGCCATGGCACTGTCGCGCACCCATATCACGCGGTTATCCCTTGTGATCAGCCTCTCTTCATAGCTTGGCCTGACCACCTTCTCGTCAATCTCGTCCAGCCATTTTTTCCTGTCGGGTGAATATGCGTAGAAATCCGAGGCATTAGCATTTATTATTGATTCCTGATCCGGATAGGCCAGCAGTTCGACCATTGCCGGGTTGGCATCGAGCAGCCTGCCGTCGGGAGTTGTGCGGTAAACACCCACCGGCACCCTCTCAAAGAGAATCCTGTATCTGTCCTCGCTTTCTTTAAGTTTTTCCTCGGCTTGCTTAATTGCCGTTATATCATGGATAATGCCGTTATAGCCGATTATCTTTCCGTCGTGTGCCTTTCTCGGGGTGGCGGAAATCAGGCAGAACAGTTCTTTTTTGTTCTTGTCAATAAGAGTAACTTCAAAATTCTTAACGTAGCCGGCACGAGCGATCTCGTCCCTGAATTTTTGCCTGTCGTCGTGGGAGGAATAAAAATCCAGGGCATTTTTGCTGCATATGTCCTCGGTAGTGGTGCCGAAAAGCTGAAGCATGGAATTGTTGAAAGCGATTATCGAGCCATCGAGTGAAGTGAAATATATGGCGTCGGCCGAATTCTCAAACAGCTCGAAGTACATTTCCTTGCTCACGCGCAGTGCTTCCTGGGATTCGATAAGCTTCCTCTCGGTGATGATGCGGTCGGAAGTGTTCTTCACCACTGCTGGCAGAAAATCCATGAAATTCATGTCCTTAACCACGTAATCCCTTGCGCCGAGCTTCATCATCTCGACAGCGACCTTCTCGTTGCCGAAAGCCGTCATGGTGATGAATTCCACCCGGTAATCGATTTTCTTCAGCGCTTCGACAACCTGCTTCCCAGTGATGTCCGGCAGGTTGTAATCAAGCAGAATCAGCGTGTCGGGATGCTGAACGATGTAGTCGATGGCTTCGGCACCGGTGCTGACAATTTTGCTGTCGAAGCCGTTTCTTTTAAGCAGGGTTTGAATGACAAAGGCCTGCTCGTCATCGTCCTCGACGATGAGCAGGGATATATTATAGTCGAACATGGTCGCTTCCGGCATAATTCTCGAGATCATACGCTGAATTCAATATATTAACAAGCTGGTGCTTTTGGCAGCTCAACGGAGAAAACGGTGCCCTGGCCCTGCCGGCTGAAGACGGAAATACTGCCGTTGTTGCGCTCCGCCATCTCCCTGCACAGAATCAGCCCGAGCCCTGAACCTTTTTCCTTGTTCGTGCCCGGGGTGGAGTGGTGCATATCTATTCTGAAAAGCTTCTTTATGGTTTCCTCGCTCATCCCGATGCCGTTATCCTTGATTTTCACGATAATCGAATCATCCGATTCAATCGAAATCACGTCGATTCTGCCGTCGTTAGGCGTGAATTTGATTGCGTTGGATATCAGGTTGTGAAAGACGGAGCGGATCATGACCCTGTCCACCGTTATATAATGCCTCTCGTTGGCAGCATTGTTCAGCAGAATGGATTTGGCCTCGGCGTTGTTCAGCAGCGAGCCGAATACGTCTCTGATTATTTGCGTCACCTGAAGCCTGACGGGCAGGTATTCAACCCGTCCTGTCTGCATATTGGCCCACTGGAGCAGATTTTCCAGCAGCGAGTATTGATTTTTCAGCGATTCGTGTATCCTGTGGTTGAACTCTGCCGTCTCGTCGGGGGTCAGCTTTTCATATTCTTTGACGAGTATGTCGCTCAGGCCGAGCAGTCCCATGAAGGGCCCCCTCAGGTCGTGTGCAATGATCGAAAAGAATTTATTCTTTGTGGCATTGAGTTCCACGAGTTCCCGGTTCTGCACTTTTATCTGGTCTCGGGTCAGCTTTAATTCAAGCTGGGTGAACACCCTTGCAACAAGTTCGCGCGGGTTGAACGGCTTCGTGACGTAGTCCACACCCCCGGCCTCGAAGCCTTTTATTATATCATCGGGCCTTGTGAGCGCCGTCAGGAAAATGACGGGTATATCTTTTGATTCAGGTTTGGCTTTCAGCTGTCTGCATACTTCAAATCCATCCATGCCGGGCATCATTATGTCGAGCAGTATGATGTCGGGCAAGGAGAATGAAACGGCTTCCAAGGCTCTCTCTCCGGATGTCGCGAACCCGACGTCGAGCCCTTCGGCCATCAGCACGTTGCCAAGCACCTGCAGGTTCTCCGGCGTATCGTCAACGATCAGAACCGAGGCGTTATCTCTGCCCAGCTGTTGAACTAAATCGCTATGCATAATTACTCCGTGATAGCATTTCGGCTCTGATTTTATCAATAATTGAGGGGAAATGAGCCAAAATCTGGACAATTTTATCAATTTTGAAAGTTTCGGCGCAGGAATTCAACTCTTCGGCAAAAATCCTGAATGCCTCTATATTATATTCCGCGTGAAGCGCCAGGATGATTTTCGAGAAGCTCTTGATCTTGCTGATATATAAATTTTTGGATACGTTCTCGTATTCAGGAATCACTTTCTCATGCAATATGGATTCTAACTCGTCAAATTTCAGCGAGTCGGGCAGCTTCGCGGATGATATGGCACTGAGAATATCGGCAGTATCGCTTGAAGAGTGTGTTTTCTGCAGGGAAATCACCTCGTTGGGAAGAAATTTGGCCAGCTCATTGATCAGCTGCGATTTGGATACGGGCTTCCTGAGATAGGAATTGCTGATCTTCAGTATCTGATCCACTTGTTCCTTGATTGCAGAGGCAGTGAGTGCAATTATCGGGATGCCGGAGAGTTCCGGAATGCTTCTAATCACCTCAATGGCCTCGTATCCGTCACAGACGGGCATGTGGAGGTCCATCAGTATGATATCGGGCACATGCTGCCGTGCTTTCTCGATAGCCTCGATGCCGTTGACGGCCTCGATCACTTTCA
>CAZIHB010000137.1:0-6106 GCA_964538535.1 uncultured Hyphomicrobiales bacterium
GTTCGTTGTTCAAGTCGATGGAAGGATTTGGATTGCACCCCTCCACCACCTTTGAAATAAATTCCCAGGAATCGCCGTGGTTCGTTGATCTCCAAAGCCCCGCGTCATTCCTGGCTGTCGATTTCCTTAAGTACATTGATTTCAGCGCGAAAACCGTACCTGAGGGATGCACCTGCACTTCCATCACGTGCGTGTTCGGTCCGTCGATCGTTGAAGCTCCGTCGCCGACGTCCATGCCGGCCGGGCACCGTTTCCAGGTGTTTCCCCCATCTTCGGACTTCCATATTCCATCGGACCACACAGCAGCGTAAATCCGCCTGGAACCGGCAGGCGACGTGAAGTCAATCGCGATTGAAGTGACAGGCTTATCGGGCAGCCCGTTATGATCAAGGGGCGTCCAGGTGCGGCCTTCATCACCTGAACGGCATATCCCGCCCGAACCTTTCCTGCTCCAGTAGCTTGAGCTCCAGCCGCCGATAATATCGTGCAGCCCCGAGAATGCCCCGAAAAGTGTTTTGGTGTCCGGGTCATAAGCATAGCCGTATGTTGTGTTGAACCATGCCTGAGGTATGCCGCTGCCGGTTGTAGATCGCCACGCCGTGCCGCCGTCCTCGCTTATGCAGCCACCGATGTCCGTGTAAGCCACTCTTAAATAGTCCTTGCCGGTGCCGGATTGAAAAACATCCCAGTTCGTCGTTATGTCCAGCCCGGTTGATTTCCATTTTTTCCCCGCTCCACGCGGCTCGCTATCGGAATATTGAGTGAAAACAGGCCTCCAGCTTTTCGCTGTGTCCGTCGTAGCAAGCGCGCGGCCCATGTCAGTCCAGAGCACCCTGCCCGGATCGCTTCGCGAGACAGCGAGCCCCCATGCCGCTCCTCCCCACCAGCAATTGAAATCGAGTGAAATCCAGTCGGGGATCAGGTTGGGCACGTCTCCGCTGTTCGTGTTGCAGAAAAACACGGCCTTGAAATTATCGCCGCCGTCTTTCGAGAGGAAAACCGTAGGCTGCAGCGTTGCATTGCTTTCACCGGGCGTCACCCACACGTGATCTGCTTCTGCTCTGATCAGCTTGAAATTACCCCGTTTCAGCTCGTCAGCGGAGAGCACCGCTTTCCAGGTTTTGCCGCCATCCCCGGATCGCAGGATTTTTTTCGGGGTTAGGATGAATATGCCTGCATTCGAAACGGCCAGGTTCGCAATGGGATTCTCTTCAGTGATTTCCTTCGGCAAGCCAAGCTGAACGAATGTCGTGCCGCGGTCTGTTGATCGATAAAGCCGCGAATCATCTGCCGCGAGAATGGATGTGCCGTCCTCCGCGAGATATGGAATGTCTCCGCCAGGGGAAGTTTTCGCGAAATTTGTTCCGTCCACTGACCTGTATAGCCCGTCATTCTCGATGGATGCCATTATCACGAGCGGTGCCGTGCGCAGCGTGGCGAGTGCGGCGAAAGTGCCTTGCGCCTGCCATGCCACGCTCCATGTCAGCCCGCCGTCGCTGCTTACCCGAAGCATGTTATCAGTGTCATCCCATATTATTTTCGGGTCCGTCGGGTGGAACACTGGTGCGCAGTTGATAGTATTGCTCAGCATGTAGCGGTTTATCATGGCCCACGATTTTCCGCCGTCGCTCGAGCGGTAAGCGCCGCTCATATCGCAGGATACGAACATCAGGCCGGGATCGTGCGGGGAGATCGCGGGTGAATACATGGTGCCGCCTCCGCCGGGCCCAAGTGGCTTCCAATCTATATGAAGCGGTTCGCTTTCAGCTGTAATGATATTCAAAAGCAGGATTGCTGTCAATAAAAATATGTTTATCGCCGGCCTGTTAAATTTATTATCAGCTCTATCCATGTTTCCCCCATCATTTGTCCCTTCAGATATCAATCTGCTCAATATAGCAAATTTCGAAATAACTATGATTAACTCGGAAATATTAAGGGCCGCCTTGATATTTCGCGGGCGGCCCGATTATCTTCCTAAAAATAAAATTCACGTCATGCCATCGTTGGATAATCAGTGTATCCCTTGGCTCCGGGAGTATAGAAAGTGCTCGGGTCAAGTTCAGTTGCAAGGGGTTTATCCTTCATTAAGCGCTGGACAAGGTCGGGATTAATTATAAACGGCCTGCCGAACGCGATCAGATCTGCCATGTTGCCTTGCAGCACCTCTTCGGCACGCGCTTTCGTGAATCCGCCTGAAAGAATCAACGCGTTCCGGAAATTCTTGCGGATGGACTTCTTGATGCTGTCCGGAACTTCGGGTGCACCCATGCTGCTGTGGTCAACAAGATGAATATATACTATATCCCGTTTGTTCAGTTCTTCAGTCAGATAGTTGTACGTATCGTCAATTTCGGAATAGAATGCCATGTCATTGGTGATGCCGTAAGGAGAGAGCCTGATTCCGACTTTATATTTCCCGATCCTCTGGCATATTTCATCAACAGTTTCGAGAATAAACCGGCACCTGTTCTTGATGTTCCCGCCGTAAGCATCCGTTCGAAGATTTGTTGCCGGGGAGAGGAACTGCTCAAGAAGGTACCCGTTGGCGCCGTGAAGCTCCACCCCGTTGAATCCGGCGCTGACGGCATTATTAGCTGCCTGCACGTATTCTTTTCTCGTTCGGCTGATATCTTCATGCGTCATCTCCTCGGGCATGATGTAATCCTGCAATCCCTCGACGTCCGTCCATATCTGCCCCGCGGCTTTGACCGCCGAGGGGGCGATTATTCTTGCCCCTTTCGGCATGTTGAGCGGGTGGCCGATACGTCCGGTGTGCATCAGCTGAACGAATATCTTTCCCCCCTTGTTATGCACAGCCTGTGTGACCTGTTTCCAACCCTCGGTCTGCCCGTTCGAGAATATTCCGGGTATTCTGCAATATCCGAGCCCGTTCGGCGATGGTGAGGTTCCCTCGGTGATTATAAGCCCAGCGTCTGCACGCTGGCTGTAATACTTTGCCATCAACGCGTTGGCTTCGTTTCCTTCCGCCCGCGACCTGGTCATCGGCGACATCACTATTCGGTTCTTCAGCTCAATGCCGCCCAAATAGTATGATTTAAAGAGTTTTGTGTTTTGCATAAATCTACCCCGCCATTATTCTCTATTGAATTTGTCAATTTAACAACCACACAATAATAGAAGAATCTGTTACGAAATTGTTGTCGGCTTTTATTTTTTAATGCAATTTTTCCAAAACTTTTTTGATAAATAGTTGATCATGCTCCATTTTTTGCTTTTGGCAAAGTAAAAATAAATCTGCTTCCTTTGCCGTATTGGCTCTCAACCCATATGCTGCAGCCGTGCTTTTCTATGAACTCACGGCACAAGATCAGCCCCAGGCCCGTTCCTTTTTCATTCGATGTGCCCGTTGTTGAAAATGAGGTGTCTATCCTGAACAGCTTTGCAGCGTTCTCCTTTGATATGCCGATGCCGTTATCCTCAATCGTTATCATCAGATAATCCGGGTTTTCTTCATGCTCCCTGCAGGCGATTGATATTATTCCTTCCGCGGGGGTGAATTTAAGCGCGTTGCTGACGAGGTTTCTTATGACGGTTGTCACCATGTTGGCATCCGCGTAAGCATTCATGCTGCCGCTGATCAGGTTCGTAACCTTGATTTTTTTATTCTCCGCCTGGGCCGTCAGAATTTTTATCGTGTTGTCTGCAAGATATTTAATATCAAGATTGTCGGGCGCGAATTCGATCACTCCTTTTTTTGCCCTCGACCACGTCAGCAGATTATCAAGCAGATCAGAGAGGCCCCTCGCCGATATTTTCATCATGTCGATGTATTCTTTTCTCTCGGTGTCATCGAACTTGTAATAGTTTTCCGATAGCAGCTCCGTCATCAATTTAAATGAGGAAATCGGATTTTTCAGGTCGTGCGCCACGATTGAGAAAAATTTATCCTTCGTGGCATTTAAATCAATGAGTTCCCGATTTTTCTCCCTGATTTCTTCCTCAGCATTTTTCTGATCGGTGATGTCATTGGCAAAAATAATAACCCCGGCAATATTATCATTCTCATCCAGGTAAGGTATTTTATCAGTCCGCGACCATCTTTTCTCACCGGCGGCGGTGACGTACGTCTCGATTATGCCGTAAATCGGTTTGCCCGTGCCGATAACTTCCTCGTTGTCCATATTAAATTTCAGGGCATAGTCGGGTGGAAACAGCTCATTTATTTCCATTCCGGCAACAGTATCGGGCTGCAGGCCTACCATTTCAAGAGCGCGTTTGTTCCCCTGAATCACTCTGTTGTCCCTGTCAATGTACCATATCAATGCCGAGACTGAGTCGAGGATGACCCTGTTTTCCCGCTCCTTTTTCTTGAGCGCTTCTTCGGCTTTCCGGCGCTCGGAAATATCGCGCGAGACCCCGAGTATCCACATCTCGTTGCTTTTCGTGCCTTCGATTATTTTCGTGGATATTTCAACCCATCGCGCGGTGCCGTCTTTGCAGGGCTGGCGGAATTCATCGGTGTAAGTTGTCGAGTAATCACCGTGCATGTATTTTTCTATTCTCGCGGGGATTTCGACATTAATAAACTCCTCGTAGTCCGGCGTCAGAGACTCACGGAAACTCTGCGCCATGGCTTCTTCAACCGTGAAGCCCCTGAGTTTCTCCACCATCGGGCTTACGAATAAAAATCTCTGAGTGTAAAGGTCAGCTATCCAGATCGTGTCGTTGATATTTTCGGTAACAAACCTGTATTCCCTTTCGCTCTGCGCGAGCCTCCGCTCTGCTTCCTTGTTCTCGGTGATGTCGATCGTGAAGCCGGCAAGATAAGATTTCTTGCTTTCGGTTATAATTGGAAACTTTATAGTTGTATAAGTCCGCCCGTTGAGCTCTTCTTCAACGTTTATCAGCTTTCCCTCGCGAATGACTTTCTTATCGTCATCAATCATGCTTTTTGCCAGCTCGGAGGGGAACAGCTCGTCCATGGTTTTTCCGAGCAATTGGTCCATGGGCATTCCAAGCATCTTCTCGTAGTTGCGCGAGAGTGCGAGCGATCTTATTTCGCTGTCCTTGAAGAAAATATATACGGGGCTATGCTCAAGGAACATGTTAAAGATTTCCTGCCGTTCCACCAACGCTTCTTCAATTTCACGGCGCCAGGTCGTATCGGCCTGAGTGCCGCACATCCGGAGCGGCCTGCCGGAAGCATCGCGCTTCGTCACTTGCGCCCTGTCGAGTATCCACTTGTAATTGCCGGATTTATCAAGCACTCTGTATTCTACTTTGTGTTGCTCTGTCTTGCCTTCGAAATTGTTTTCGATCGACATGTTCACGAGCTCCCTGTCATCCGGGTGTATGAAATTAACCCAGTCGCTCATCTTGTCCCCGAGTTCTTCGGGAGAATATCCGAGAATTTCAGCCAGTATATCGTTCCTCGTCAATTCGCCGGTCTCAACGTTCCAGTCGCAGAATCCCAGCCTGCTGCTCTCGAGCACAAGGCGAAGCCGTGCCTCGCTCTCGCGGAGCTCTTCCATCGTTTCCAGGCGCCAGGTGTTGTCCTGAACAACGGTGACAAAATAATCCACTTTGCCGGAAATGTCTTTCAGGCATTGAACGGCGACGCTCGCCCACACCACCTGCCCGTCCTTCCTTATGAATCTTTTATCAAGTGAATAGCCGTTTATTTCCCCCCTGCAGGCTCTTTCGAAGTATGTATTATTCTCATCCACATCATCCGGATGCGTCATTTCCTCCCATGTCTTCGATGTCAGCTCTGCCCTCGTGTAGCCAAGCAGCTCGCATAGTTTGTCGTTGACTTCAATCCAGCCCTTCTCGGGCGAGGACATGGCAATGCCCACGAGAGGCAGCTCAAAATAGCTCCTGAACCTTGCTTCGCTTGCGCGCAGAGCTTCCTCGGCTTCTTTTCTTTCCGTGATCTCCTTCGAGCTGCATATTATCGTGATGACGTTTCCGCTGTCATCCTTTATCGGCCGCACCGTCGTAAGGAAATATTTATCTTTGCCGGGGCCCGGCACCTTGAATTCAAAAACTTCCTCCACGCCCGTTTCGAACACTTTTCCGACAGTGGAGTAATCCATAGCAAAATCGTCGTGGCTGAATACATCACGAAATTTTCTGCCTATCA
>CAZIHB010000138.1:0-5993 GCA_964538535.1 uncultured Hyphomicrobiales bacterium
AGATGACGACGGAAAGAGCCCGCGCCGCGGTTTTACACAGGCTGCTCCGCGGAGATGACAACGGGGAACGGCCGGCATGAAATTGCCGGGATTATTCGATTTATTCGTAAATTGACTTTATTGGGTTAGTATATTTTTGTTATTATATAAAGAGCCTGATATGAAGAATATCATTACTTTATTGATCATTTTATTGATCTGCACGGAAGCCCGCTCAGCCGATAAGACATATGAAAACCGCGAGGCCGCGAGAAGCGCATTCTCGAGAATGATGGAAAGCGCGCACCCCACGCCTTCGCTCAAGAAAAGGAAGCTGCTTCCCATTCCCCAGTCCGCCGGCAACGTGCTGCCCTATTTTCTGAATATCAACACGATCACGGGTGAGGAAAACGACCCCAACAAGATGCAGAATGAATCATCAATTGCTGTGAATCCGAAGAACCCTCTGAACCTGATTGCCTCGGCCGTGGATTACCGTGCTGAATCCTCGTCGTGGGTTTACGTCTCTCATGACGGGGGCAGGACCTGGGAGAACATCAACCTCGGGAAGCCATTCCCGGACTGGCGCTCGAGCAACGACCCTTCCGTGATGTTTGATAACGACGGAACGGGCTACTTTGTTTATGGCGGGTTCGGCACCTTCGAATCGCAATACCCGGTCATGGTGGGCGAAAACGGCGTCTTCTTTGCCAGGACGACGGACGAGGGCAGGACGTGGAAAGCCCACATACCTGTCATACTCCACAAGGGCGAGCAGACGCTTGATTCTACATTTGAAGACAAATACTACATACAAGTGGATAATTCCCCAAAATCTCCATGGCACCACGATTTGTATGTTCCATGGAAACGCGTCTCACCGAAGGACTCGGCCACTCAGATCGTGATAGCCAAATCCACGGACAGGGGCGACACGTGGTCAGCACCTGTGAACATAAGCGACAGGCTGCCGGGCAGCAGCGAAGACACCACTTTCGGGCAGAGCTTCCCGCTCTGCACCACAGGCCCGAACGGCGAAGTTTACGTCGTCTGGAACCATGGGCCGAAGCACTCGGTGGGCTTCTCGAAATCGACCGATGGCGGCAAGACTTTTACGACCCCGAGATATATCGAAGAATATAACAGGTTCGGGATCACCACTAACATAGCCGGACAGGGCTATCGCCACACCGTGAAAGGAGTTGTGCGGGCTGAAAGCTATCCCGTGATTCAATGCGATATTTCCGAGGGGCCGAGGAAGGGCTGGCTCTACCTGTGCTGGGCTGCCGACCCGATACCAAATATCTATTTCGCACGCTCCACTGATGGCGGCGACACGTGGTCAAGCCCTGTAGTCGCTCATTCCGACACAACAAACGACCAGTTCTGGCCCTGGCTGAGCATTGACCCGCTGACGGGAGACCTTGGCATGATGTATCTCGACAGCCGGAACGACAAGGCTAATATCATGATCGAATGCTTCGTCAGCTACTCCCCCGATGGCGGCACCACATGGAAGGACAAGCGGGCAGCCGACATTTCCAGCGATCTGAGGCTGAACCCATTCACTGCAAACGCTTTCGCGGGAGATTACAGCGGAAATGCCTTCTATAATGGTTATATTTACCCCTCGTGGGTGGATATGCGCTCGGCCGTGCTCAACATAACCGACAGCGACGTTTACACGGCCATAGTCAACGTGAACGCCCCCGCGCCGCCCGAGAACCTGAAAGCAGAGATATTTGCCGACGAACCCGATAAAATAAAGCTGCAATGGGACAACCCCGCGGCAAAATCCTTCGGTCAGCCGCTCAGCAACTCCGACTTCAAGCTGAGGCTGCTCAGGAATGGAACTTTTCTCGCTACACTTGACCCGCCGGCCGCTTCATATACTGACCTTGGCTTGCAGCCATACGAGCAGTATCAATATGAACTATACGCTGTCACTTTGACTGATTCCAGCGTGTCGCGCAAGGCACTTGCCTGGTCAGGCGGCAGCAGGCAGCCCGGTAGGCCGGTGATCGCCGGGACAGAGGGCAGGGACGACAACAGCGTTGTGCTTTCCGTCAAATTGCCCTCTTTCAGGCTCGACGGCGTCACACCGCTTTCCAATCTCGCCAAACTGGAGATATTTCGTGACGGAGCATCGATAAAAATCATCGACGCTGCGAAATCCGACACGGGCAGGACTATTGAGGTTATCGACAATCCCGGGGAAAGCGGCTATTACTCCTATGCCGCGAGAGTGATTGACGCAGCCGCCGTGCCGGGGGCCAGCCCCCTCTCCGACACCGTAACCACCTACACCGGCAAGTATATAACAGAGATTGACGAGAAATTCGACAACAGCCTGCCCAGGTTCCTGATTAATGGCGGCTGGGCACGCACGATGGAATTTTCATCAAGCGCGCCATATTCATTCACGGAATCTCCGAACGCGAACTACGCGAGCAGCCAGAACACCACCTTCACACTCTTTCCTGTCAACAACAATTTCGAGGATATAAGCATATCGTTCATGAACGCAGCCATAGTCGATGCAGGGGACAAGGCTTATATCGAATACTCCACGGACAATGGCATCACCTGGAGCAGCAAGGACAAGAAGGGCAGCCCCATGCTCTGGAACAAGACTATGTTCGCCCCATGGGCCGACGGCAGCCTGACTCCCGGCGACTGGCGCAAAGAGACTGTGACAATCAACGGATCGGCAGGAAAGACGACGCTCGTAAGGTTCCACTTCGAATCGAACAATTTCCGCAACGATGTCGGCTGGTTTATCGACGACCTGAAGCTGTCGCTCGGCGGAACAAGCGTTAAAAATTCTTCCGGCCCCGCCCTGGTGAAGATCTATCCCAGCCCGGCGGCAGACTGGCTGAACATTTGTTTCGACGGTGGCGAAATCCCGGAAATATCGGGCGTGGAGATACGTGACGTGCTCGGTGCCACACGCGAGCCCGCAGGCAGATCGATCAATTCCGGCTTTGCCTCGCTGGGCGTATCCAACCTGCCCGCCGGCACTTACTTCGTGACAATCAAAACCACGAGCGGCGAAATTTTCACTTTGAAAGCAGCGGTTTCAAGATAATATCTGCGGGAAAACCGCCTGCTTAACAAAGACATAACCCGGCGCCTGCCATATGAAATTGAGCGGCGGGCTGAGGCAATCAGGAAAAATTAGCGAAATTTGCAGCAGGGACACGGCGCACCGTGTTCCTGCTTTTATTTTGGGGCGGAAAAAATGCAGGTAAGGAACAAGCGGATGCTGCTGAATGGTTTATTGCGCAACTTTATTTCCCGGCGACGCGAATAGGCAGATCAGTCACCCCCTTTTTTTGAAATTCGGAGATATATTATTTTTTATTGGCTGAGTTTTGCTCTAATTTTGTATTTGGGAGAAAAGGGGATTTTTTCAAGCCATCCACTTACGCGGAATTATCCGTCGGGGATGAGGATCCTTTTTTCCCGGGTGTTTTTTGGAACAAATAGCTTGCCTGGGCCGGTTCTGCCGGTCTGACGAACTAATATAGAGATCGGAAATATAAGGATAGAACAATGAATTTAGTTTTCTTGGGGCCTCCCGGAGCCGGCAAAGGCACCCAGGCGGAGAAAATCTGTGCCGAGTATGGACTGGTGCAGGTTTCCACCGGCAATATCCTGCGCAGGCACAAAAAGCTGGGCACTCCCATCGGAATTGAAGCGGACAGGATTATCGCCGACGGCAATCTTGTGCCCGACGGGCTTATTATTGATATGATGAAAGAAGAGCTAAGCAAACCATATTTAAAGACCGGCTACATTCTCGACGGGTTTCCTCGCACGCTTCCACAGGCGGTCGCCCTTGATGAATATCTCGCCCGAAAGGGTGAAACAATCGATTGCACGCTCGTGCTCAACGTGGAGACAAGCGAGCTCGTGAAACGGATTTCCGGCAGGCGCACCTGCAGGACCTGCGGCAGAACCTTTCACCTGATCTACAACCCGCCGATTGAGCCGCGTGATTGTGAGATCGGAACCTGCGAGATATTCCAAAGAGCCGACGACTCCGAGGAAGCCGTGAAGAACAGGCTTCGCATCTACGCTGAGCGGACTTTGCCACTGATCGACTACTACAGCGAGAGAAAGCTTGCAGTGCCGGTTGACGGCTCCGGAAGCATGGACGAAGTTTACGCGAGGATCAAAGTCATTCTCGACAAGCTTTTAAAATAAATTCCGGCTTGCCGCTAAAATGAAAGCCGCCCCGGCACTTGCCCGAGGCGGCTTTTTTCTTTTTTTGATCACATCGGCCCGAAGGCCGTTTTTTTTTACTTGGCGATTATTATCGGCAGCCTTGCAACGCTTGTGCCGGTTGACGCGACAATAAAATACTGGCCGGTGGAAAGCGCCGAGGCATTGAAAGGCAATTCGGTGCTGCCGGGAGCGAGTGTTCCGGCATTGATGCTCATCACTTTATTGCCGAGAAGATCCACCACCCAGACAGATGCTTCAGCCATGCCGCTGCCGCTCAGTCCAAGAGTCAGGACGGCCGAGGTGGAAGCAGGATTCGGAACAAGTTTGACGCTCAGCAAGCCATCAGAGCTTGTTGTTTCTTCCTTCACCGACAGCTTCGTGCCAACGCCTGTCAGATTCAGATAAAGCTGATCGTTGTTAACGGCGTTCGTCATGATCACAATTTTGCCCGTGTAGGTTTTTTCTTCGATTGGTGAGAACTTGACTGAGAAGCTCACTGAATCGCCGGGGGCAACCGTAGTGCCGGCGGGCACGGACTGCACCAGCTCGAAAGCATCGTCGGGATTGTCGCTCATGCTCATCTGTTTAATAAGCAGATTCTTCGATCCGTTATTTCTGATGCTGATCGGGAGCGTATTGTTCTTATTGAGCGTAACCTTGTTAAAGTTAACGGTGTCCATGCTCAGAAGGATTGAAGCTCCGTCCACCGTCGATTCCGAACATGAGCCGGAAAGAGAAATATAGATAACAGAGTTCTTCGCGTCGTTCGATGTCACTTTCAGCTGTGCGGTGTATTTATCTCCTTCCTTGAATGCCGACATTTTCACGGGAACCGACAGGCTGCTGCCCGACTCCACGTTCTGCGGCATCTGAATCAGATCGGTAATCTCGAATGCTTTTTGATTGTTGTCTATAAGCTCGATTTTGTCAATCCTCAGCGAACCGGTGCCGGAGCTCTTCAGAGGTATGTTCTTCGAGACGCTCACGCCTTTCTTCGTGCTGCCGAAATCAACGCTTGCAGCGGCTGTTATTTCGCTGCCCTGAGTCTGCACGGCTCCGCCCTTGCCCCTGAGGTCGATCGTCTTCAGATTGCCGTTGCTGGCATTGCTCGTGATCTCCAATGTTTCGGTATATTCAACATTGGATTTCGGAGTAAATTTCACCTTAACTGTCTGCATTTGATTCAGCTCAAGATCCACTGCCTGGTTGCCTTCTTCAATTTCAAACACTCCGGGCTCATCGCAGTATCCGCCAAGAGAGATGTCGGATATTTTCAGCGTAGTTTTGCCAAAGTTCCTGAGTCTGATCGGCAGAGTCTTGGATTCGCCGACGTTCACACCGTTGAAATTCACCTGAACGCTCTCTGTCTCAAGGTAAGCTTCCGGCCTGGGCAGATCACTGATAAACCATTTCATGGCGTACCACTCCGCGGTCTGCCAATAACCCACTTCGCCGCCCGAGGCTACATCGAACCCGACCGACCAGAAGCAGATCTTTCCATCGCCGACGGTGGCGCGGACGCCTACGTTGAAGCCGCTTGTGACGGTGTCAAGAATATCTATGGGGGTCGATGCGGCACCCGATTTCAATTTGAAAACATCAATCATCGGGCGATAGCTGAAGGGAGGCATAGGTTCCGCGCCGTTTCGACCGTATTTCTGGTTGCAGTACTTCACGTAGCCCTTGGTCACCACGTCACCCTCGGGTGCTGCAATTTTGAAGCCATAGAAACTGATCTGGCTGCCTTCCCCGTTGGCCGTTGCAACCGGGCCGGCATTCGCCGG
>CAZIHB010000139.1:0-5990 GCA_964538535.1 uncultured Hyphomicrobiales bacterium
CCGGCGCCCGGCTGGTAGCAATTGCCATCCGGATCAGGCTCGGTGAAGGCTATCCACTTCTGATCAAAAAGATTCTTTGCCGAGACGGTCAATTCAAGATTCATGCCTGCCAATGGGACCAGGTAACTCGCCCTCGCGTTGAAGAGCTGATAACCATCCTGTTTAACGTCTGTTCTGTTGGAATAGATATACCATTCGGACTGGATATCGCCGCCAAAGCCAATCGTGAATCTATCGAAAGGCTTGTAGGATATATCAAAGGAAAGCTGATGATCCGGTGAGTTAGGCAATTTATTGTCCTTTATGCTGTCAGGGCCGGTGTATTTAAAGTTTGAGAATGTGTAAGCTGCCTCAATATTCAAATCCTTAACGGGTGAATAAGAGAAGAATGTTTCAACACCAATTCTCCTGCTTTGTCCAAGATTCCTGTAGAATGTCTCGAGCGGCCGGTCAGGAAGAATCCTGTACCTGTCGAAATCTTTATCGGTGTTCAGGTAGAAGAACGTCAGATCGTAGTATAGATTTGAAGTAATTGCACCTCTGGAGCCGATTTCAAATCCGTTTGATGTGGCTGCCTCGAGCGATTTATTGAACCCGCCGGGAGTAACCGGATTGCTCGAAAGCTCTTCGGTGGCGGGCGGCAGGAATCCCTGTCCCCAGCTTGCAAAGAGATTCAAAGCGTTATACGGGTTGTATGTAATGCCGAATCTTGATGTGAAATGATCAAAATCACTGCTGCCTGATAAGTCGATATCGCCGAGCTTATTATCAGTCAGCCTGTTTTTGATTTTATCATATCTCAGATTGACCATGGCTCCCCATTCTTTGCCGAGATCAACTCTATCCATGAAAAAGAAGCTTGCCGAGCTTTGGTTATAGAGCTGATTAGCCATCATGATTGAATCCTCGCGGGCATGAGAGAGGTTCTTAACTATATGCTCGTCAATTCGTTGTGACTGCACGTCAGTTCCGAGAACGAAATGATTCATGAAGCTGTTTGTTCCCAAATCCAATTTATATTGAAGTGAAGCTCCCGGTGTGAGGAAGTCTCTGTCCCATATATATTTTGAACCAGGTTCCCTGTAGTTTGTCTTCTTAAGAAAAGCCTTAAACTGCAAAGACTGAGATTCTGCAAGAGCGTAATCTGCATCTACGGCAGCAGTGAAGCGGCCGGTTTTCTGATATTCATCCATCGGGATGGCATCATCATTAGGTAGTTTCGGGTCGCGGTTCACCTGGTCGATATTCAGACCTTCGGAATTGTTATTAAAATAATCCGTCCATCCTGTCACGGTTGTTATGGATAATTTATCCGATGCTTTCCAGGAAATTTTACCTGAAACATTATTAGCCCAGTATTCGCTGTGTTTTCTATAGCCATCGCCCATCATTCTGCTTGCAGAAAATCTATATTTCACGTTGTCGGATTGCCCGGCGATCTGGGCAAATGTCTTCCAGAAGCCGTTCGAGCCCATGGATTCGAATAACTTGCCTGTCAGTGGCTTGCTGCCCGAGCCGTCTTCGGTAGTGATGTTTATTATTCCTCCGCAGGCTCCGCCGCCATAGATAGATGCAGCCGGCCCGCGAAGCACCTCGATGTTCTTGACTGTCTCCCAATCTACATCGTAAAGGTCAGGAGCAAAACCTGTCGGATCATTGAGCGGTGTGCCGTCAAGAAGGACATTGATGCCGCGGATACCGTGCTCCGAGAGGATGCCCTGCCCGCGAATAGACATATGGATTCTCGAGCCGTCAGCCTGATTATCGATTCTGACACCGGGCACAAGCCTCAGGGCTTCATCGACTGCGATGGACTTCGGCATCCTTGAAAATGATTCGGCACCTACGATTGAAGTTGCTGCCGGATTCTTAACCAGCGGGACAGCCATTCTCGGGGCTGTAACCACCACTCCCTGCAAATTCCTGTAAACAAGTGTATCTTTTTGCACTTCGGCAGCATTCAATGTTAGAGCCAATGCAGGCAAAAACATGATTCCGGCTATGATCTTATACATACTTTTCATGCTAAAACCTTATTATGATTAAACAAAAAAAACGCGGTTCGCCGCGAACGTCAGATATGTTTAAACATAGTTAGGTGGTCGAGGTGTGATGTCGAGCACGACAGAAGAGTAATCGAGTGATTTTATTATATGGAATTTCAATAACTTAAATTCGGTGATACTATCCTGAGATGTATTGATGATGCCGTTGAACCCAAACAAGGGCATGGTTCTGATGTGCCTTGTCTGGCCGGCCGGTTTATGCTTCATCGACCGCAGGTGGAGGTCCAATTTGTCTTCTTTATTATCGTGAATGCACGAAAAGAATGTGCCGGCTCCCGTTTTTGTTTCGGAAATGACATCATAGTGCTTTCCGAAATAAATGACTTCTGTTTGTTTTCTGCGGACAAATTTCCCGTTGGCGTGTCTGATAAGTTTATCAGGAACGAAGATGGTTGTAATGAGCGATTTTTCGGGATTATTTGCAATGATCGAAGCCATCTGCTGCCGGATGCCGCATCTCCATATGGACAGAGATAAACTCAACCCGCATACGTTGAAGGCTATCGCGAGCAATAGCAATATGGCTACCTTTTTTATCATAATCATCAGAAACAAAGATAACTTTTAATTGTAAAAATTCATAATGGAATTAAGACGCCCCGCCTGTTCGTTCGATGGAATTAAGTATCCATAAAATAATGGGAATATCCGGGCAACCCGCCTCAAAATATATTTCGCACTTGAGCAGGAACAGCTTCGTCTTAAAAAATGTGCGTCACTCAGCGTTCTGTATAGTGGGGGGATGTTTTTTGATACTAAGAAAATATCTATTACTTTGAGGGAATGAGCTATGAAAATCGAAGCGGGCATCTGGATTGATCATGGCAGGGCTTATATTATGATCCTCAACAACAAGAGGGATGAGTATAGGCAGATAATCAACAACAAGGAAATTGAAAACAGGTACTCGGGCGGGTCTCGTGATTGGCCATCAGAAGACCGCCAGGACAGAAAATACATCGAGCAATTGAACAGATACTATGACGAAGTGATCGAGTGCGTCTCCAACGCCAATTCTATACTGATTTTCGGGCCGGGAGAGGCGAAAACAGAATTTAAAAAAAGGCTCGAAAACGTGGGATTCGGGGACCGGGTGGTTGGCGTCGAAACCTGCGGGAAACTTACTGAGCCACAGATTGCTGTTAAAATCAGGCAAAAATTTTTGGCTTAAATAAAATCAGAGCGCCGGCATTCTTATAATGCGGACCCTGCCGATATCGCCGGTGCTGAGGCGTACCTTTATTCCACGAGGGTGTGTTGGGCTTTTAGTGAGAATTGATTCCGCTTCACCCTCCGTGAGTGTACCCGTGCGCTGGTCCTCCTTCAGGACTATAGCCACTAAAGCACCGGGCTTTATATTACTTCTTATTGTTGCGTCAAGTGCCACGATCTTTGATTCCTCAAAAAAAATGCAAAAGCCCCTGAAGCAGGACTCCAGGGGGCTTTTGCCATAATTGAAATATATTATCCGAGCGCCGAGAAGTTCTCTTTCACGACTTTGAGTGATTCCTTCATGCTGTCGAGTTTTTCCCTCTCGTAAGCTACAATATCTGCAGGGGCGTTGCTAACGAATTTCTCGTTCGAAAGCTTCTTTTCAGAGCCGGAGATATTACCCTCGAGGCGTTTGATTTCCTTCATCAACCGCTCTTTTTCTTTATCGACATCGATGGCATCGCCTATTGACAGGTATAATTCCACTTCGCGGACAACCGAGGCCGCGCAGACGCCCGGCTTCTTCGCGCCGATGGCAACGTTCAGCTCGCTTGCCTTGGCAAGTGCTGCAATTATATTTTCCGCGGGCTTGAAAATTTCAAACTGGCGGTCATCCTTTAAAGAAATTGTCAGCGGGATAGCCTTCGATGGCGGTATGTTCGAGGAGGAACGAAGTTTCCTTGTTTCCTCAATGATCATCTGAATCAATTCGAAGTCCTGTTCCAGTTTCGAATTGATTACATCAGCATCGCTCAGCGGAGCCATGCATGTGCTGATGCTGTCATTTTCATTTCCGGCACCGATCAAGTGCCAGATTTCTTCCGTAATATATGGCATCACCGGATGGAGCAGCCGCAAAATACCCTCGTAGATGCTGACCACGAAGGCCATCAGAGACTTCTTGTAGCCGATGTCGGTGCTGCCGTTCAGCTGTATTTTCACGATTTCAACATACCAGTCGCAGAAGTCGCGCCAGATGAAATCATAAAGTATTTTTGAGTAATCGGTGACCTTAAAGCTGTTCAGCGCCTCGTTTACTTTCTCAATCGTCGTGTGATACCTGGAGAGGATCCACTCGTCAGCCATGCTCATTTGAGCTTTCGAAAGCATTTCAGCATCGGTGTTGTCACTCTCGGTTGCTACCTGGTCTGCCTTCATTAGCAGGAAGCGGCCAGCATTCCACACTTTATTGGCGAAATTCCTCCCGATTTCCACCGAGGGGATATCCTGAGCCTCGACATCAACATCCATCTTAACGTCCTGGCCGAGTGGGGAAAGGTAGATGATCGTGAACCTGACGGCATCAGTTCCGTATTTGTCTATGATGTTCAGCGGATCGGGCGAGTTGCCGAGTGACTTGGAGAGCTTTCTGCCCTTGCCGTCGCGGATCGTGCTCGTGAAATAAACATCTTTGAACGGGATTTCGCCGTGAAACTTTGTCGTGGCCATGATCATTCTTGCCACCCAGAAGAAAATAATATCCGGTGCAGTCACGAGAAGGTCAGTGGGCAGGAATTTTGCCATGTCGTCCGTCAATTCAATCTTCCCATCTTCCAGCCAGTGCATCGTAGTCATTGGCCACAGCCATGAAGAAAACCATGTGTCGAGCACGTCCGGATCGCGATTAAGCTTAACATTTGCATCGAGCCCGAGTTTTTCTTTTGCCTGCCCTTCACTTGCTGCAGCTGTATAACGTCCGTCGGGAGCATAGTAAACCGGGATCCGGTGTCCCCACCAAAGTTGGCGCGAAATGCACCAGTCCCTGATGCCGGTCATCCAGTGTTCGTAGGTTTTCACCCAATGATCCGGGTGGAATCTGATTTTTCCGGATTTCACCGGTTCGAGGGCAGCCTCGGCAAGTGGTTTCATGTTCACGAACCACTGATCGCTCAGATAGGGCTCGACAGGCTCTCCGCCGCGCTGCGAAAAGCCGACGTTATGAGTATAATCTTCAATTTTTTCGATAAGATCGTTTTCTTTAAGCTTTTCGAGTATTTTTTTCCTTGCCTCGAATCTTTCCATGCCGTTGAACTCGCCCGTGAGCTCGTTCAACGTGCCGTCTGCGTTGATCGTGTTGATAATCTCGAGATTATGGCGCTCACCCACAAGAAAATCGTTCGGATCGTGGGCAGGAGTGATTTTTACGCATCCCGTGCCAAATGCCGGGTCAGCATAATCATCCGCGACTATCTCAACAAGGCGGTCAGTAAGTGGCACCCTGACCTTTGTGCCGATCAGATGCTTATATCTTTCGTCATGCGGATTGACCGCGACGGCTGTGTCGCCGAATATTGTTTCAGGGCGGACGGTGGCCACGTTCAACCAAAATGAATTATCCGCGCTATAATATCTTAAAGTGAATAAGTGCTCCCTGACCTCGCGAAATTCCACTTCTTCATCGGAAAGAGCTGTCTGCGCCAAGGGCGACCAGTTGATTATTCTTTTACCTTTGTAGATCAATCCCTCGTCGAAAAGGCGGATAAATACTTCCTGAACAGCATTGCAGGCTGATTCGTCCATGGTGAAGAGAGTTCTGTCCCAATCGCAGGAAACGCCAAGCTTCCTCATTTGCTTGAGGATTATTCCGCCATATTTTTCCTTCCATTCCCATACGCGGGCAATAAAGTCTTCACGGCCGAGATCGTAGCGTGTCAGGCCTTCTTTTCTCAATTCGCTTTCAACCTTGCGTTGATTGGCAATTCCGGCCTGGTC
>CAZIHB010000140.1:0-5981 GCA_964538535.1 uncultured Hyphomicrobiales bacterium
GCTCCATGGCTCAGATAGGCTCACAGACGCGGAGCAATGCCGAGAATGCCGGAAAAGCCAACAGGCTGGCGAGCGAATCACTTGAATCAAGCTCGAAAGGCAACAACGAGATGACTCGGCTGATGAACGCGATGCACGAAATTAACGAATCGAGCAAGAATATTCAGAAGATTATCAAGGTGATTGACGAGATAGCATTCCAGACAAACCTGCTTGCACTTAATGCCGCGGTGGAGGCAGCCCGGGCGGGAGTCCACGGGCAGGGGTTCGCCGTCGTGGCCGAGGAAGTCAGGAATCTTGCAGCAAGGAGCTCGAAAGCCGCGAAGGAAACTGCCGAGATGATTGAAAATTCAATAAAGAAAGTGGAAGCAGGCATGGCTCTCTCGTCAAAAACTTCAGAATTGCTGAGCGAGATCACAAAGCAGTCCGAAAATGTAGCCCAGACAGTAAACGCGATCGCCATAGCATCAACCGAGCAGGCGCAGGGTATAGCTCAGATCAATATTGGCTTTGAGCAGATTGAAAAAGTTACTCATCAGAACACCTCAGCATCGGAAGAAAGTGCTTCAGCAGCCGAAGAACTGTCCAGCCAGGCGAAAATGCTTGCCGAGCTGCTTAGCAAGTTCGAGCTGTCGATGAATTCATCTTATAGTTCCGATTCATCGCCCAGGGGTATCAATGGCAAGCCGCAAACTAAGTACCTGACCTCGGGCTCAAACGGCAATGGCAGGCAAGCCTTGCATGAGCTTGATAAGAGGAGTTGGGACGACAGCGAATTCGGGCACTACTAAACCACAGGGCATAAGATGACGAGTCCCCCGAAGGCAAAAAAAAAATCGAGCGTTCGGGGGATTTTTGTTTCCGGTATTATCCACGCTCTTGATGTTGGATTTTTTTGGTAAATTTGCATAAGTGCTTCTGTTAAAATAAGTGCCGGGCATGGAAGTGCCGATGGAATTCAATGCTGCAGCGGAAGCATTTGTAAAACAAGGTCTTTGGCAAGTGGCTGAACAAGGGAGCAAAAATTGTGAGTTATGGGAAAATCAGGAAAAATAATGCAGGGAAATGAGGATATATACCGCAGCTTTGTGGAGAGTTTCAAGGGTATTGCTTTCAGAATGACAACAGATTTGAAGCCCGTTTTTTTTCATGGTGCAGTTGAGGAAATGACGGGTTATACAGAGAGTCAGTTTATTAATAACGAGGTTAGTTATCATGATCTGATCCATTCAGATGATAAGTACGTTATTGACATGTTTAAGGACAGGATAGGCAAACAGCATGGTTTCGAGCACGAATTCGAGTACAGGATTGTTAAGAAGGATGGCACCATAGTCTGGGTGAACGAGAACCTGCAGAATATCTCCGATGACCTCGGCAAAACGATTTTCATACAGGGCACAGTATCGAACATAACCCAGAAAAAACAGGCAGAGGAAGAGCTGAAGCAGTCGAGAGAGCAGCTTGTCAGCCTGACGAAACACCTTGAAACAGCACGAGAGGAAGAAAGAAAACAAATAGCAATCGAGATACATGACGAGCTTGGGCACGCTCTGACCACGCTGAAGCTCGAACTAAACATATTGATGAAGAAGAGGTTCCTGCGCGAAGACGTCTTGAAGAAACGAATAGCAGAGATGTCAAAATTTATCGAGGGCACCATAAAGACCCTTCAGAGGATTTCAACCCAGCTCAGGCCGTCAATTCTGGACCATTTCGGCATCGTGGCCGCCATAGAGTGGCAGGCCAAGGAATTTCAGAAGCAGACATCAATAAGGATCAGGCTGGCTTTGCCCCAGGCGGATATCGAGATAGAAGAGCAAAAATCTGTCGCGATGTTCAGGATATTTCAGGAAATTCTTACCAACGTAGCGCGCCACGCACAAGCATCGAGGGTCGATGTCACTCTTGAGCACCTTGGCAGCGAACTTCAGCTCACTGTGGCCGACAACGGCGTTGGAATCAAAATGGATAAGGTGAGCGATCCTAAGTCGTTCGGATTGATCGGAATGCAGGAAAGAGCGAAATATATTGGCGGAAAATTGAAAATAAATAGTATATTGGGAATTGGAACGACGATTACTGTCAATATTCCTTTAATTTGAAAGGGTAGGTAATTATGATAAGAATCATAATTGTTGATGATCATGCCGTAGTCAGAAGAGGTTTGACCCAGATTTTTGAAGATACGCCCGATATTATCGTAACGGACGAGGCGGGGTCAGGCAACGAGCTATTGCAGAAAATCAAGCAATTCAAGTATGATGTCGTGCTTCTTGATATATCCATGCCCGGGAAGGACGGCCTGGACACGCTCAAAGAGATTAAATCCATAAAGCCGGATCTGCCTGTGCTGATTTTTACTGTTTATCCCGAGGAACAATACGCCGTGAGAGTGCTGAAAGCCGGTGCTTCAGGGTATATAAACAAGGAATGCGAGCCTGATGAAATAATCGAGGCCATCAGAAAAGTATCTCACGGCAGAAAATACATATCTCCCACTCTTGCGGAAATTCTTGCAGCCAATCTCGAGACGGGAGGGGAGAACCCGATACACGACAACCTCTCGGACAGAGAATTCCAGGTGATGTGCATGATTGCATCCGGAAAAACCGTTTCCGTCATCGCAAAGGAGCTTAATCTTAGCATCAATACCATAAGCACATACAGGAACAGAATCCTTGAAAAGATGAACATGAAGACAAACGCCGAACTTACCCATTATGCTATCAAGTTCAGGCTGGTCGAATAGATTTGAAGAAATCCTAAAGACAAAAAATGCCGCTGATCGTCAAGGTCAGCGGCATTTTTCAATTACCAGGCATGAAACACTTAGTGCTATTTTTTCTTGCAATAGGTGTCGAGGAATTTAAATACCTCGTTATTCCAAAGAATAAACTCCTGAATGTGAGATATGAAGTGGCATTCATCCGGGAAAACTATCAGCTCTGAAGGAATTCTCTTTGACTGTGCCACTGTGAATGCCTCGAGGCTCTGGGTGTAGGGCACGCGGAAATCATTTTCTCCGGTTGATATAAGGATCGGTGTATTCCAATTCTGAGCGAACCTGTGGGGCGAGTTCTTGTCATAGTATGGCTTAACTTTACTATCCCAGTAAGGGCCGCCATTTTCCCAGTTGGGGAACCAAAGCTCTTCTGTTGATCCATACATGCTTTCCATGTTGAATACCCCGCAATGGGCCACGAAGGCTTTAAATCTCCCGTTATGATTGCCAGCGAGCCAAAACGTGGCATATCCGCCTGCACTTGCTCCCATGGCGCAGCGGCCGTCCGGATCAACGTAAGGCTCTTTAGCCATGATGTCCGAACAGGCAAGAATATCCTGCATCGGCATACCGCCCCAATCCCTGCTGATTGCATCGTTCCATTTCTGCCCGAATCCAGGCACGCCGCGCCTGTTCGGAGCAATCACGATATATCCCTGCGAGGCCAGAAGCCTGTAATTCCAGCGATAGTGGAATTGCTGGCTGATCATGCTCTGGGGGCCGCCCTGGCAATAAGTGATGCTCGGGTATTTCTTATTGGGATCAAAATTCGGCGGATAAATAATCCAAGCCTGAACCTTGGCTTTGTCGGTGGATGTAAACCAGCGTGACTCGGTTTTGACGGGCTTAATCCTGGCAAGAAGGTCTTTGTTGACGTTCGTGAGGCGCTGAAGATTCGAACCGTCCGAATTCATCGCGAAAATGTCAATCGGCTCGTTGATGCTTTGGCGGGAGGTTACTATTTTACCGTCTTTCGTCATGCAAAGGCCTGAACCCCAGTCATAGTCACCTGAAGAAATTTTCTTCCAGCTGCCGTCAGGCACCGTGATGTTCACAAGTTGAACACATCCGGAATCAGTCACGGATAGAACAAGCGATCTGCTGTCGGGCGACCATACTTTTTCTTCCGCCCACTGATCGAGCGTCTTTGTCAGCTCGAATATTTCTGATGATTTGCGGTTGAACAGCATCACTCGGATCTTATCAGATTCGAATCCTGCCCTTTCCTGGCTGAAGAATGCAATCCAGCTGCCGTCGGGAGAATAGAGCGGAGCTTTGTCATAGCCCGGCATACCTTTGGTGATGTTCCTTGTTGAACCATCCTTAAGATTTACGATGAATATGTCGGAGTTGGTGTGTTCAACGAAGTTCGGTTCCTTTTTTGCAGTGTAGGCAATTTCAGAGCCATCCGGCGACCATGCGATTTCCTCAACGCCACCGAATGGTTTCAAAGGAGTATCGACGAGTTCGTCCTTCATAAGGTCTCTTGCGTCGCCGCCCGCGGCCGGAACAACAAACAGGTGGCTATAGCTTTCATCGGTCCATTCATTCCAATGACGTGCAGGCAGCTCTTTGTAAATGCGAACCTTTGCTTTGCTGCACTCAGGATAGTTTTCCTGGGGTGTTTTTTTCAGCTTTACATCCGAAGTGTAGGAGAAAAACTTCCCGTCAGGAGACCAGCTCACGTTCGAGACGCCATTCTCGGCTGAAGTGATTTTCTTTGAGTTCAGCGAGGGAAATTCCATGGCGTAAATCTGAGGAGTGCCTTCTTTTGCAGATACGTAGGCAATTTTCTTCCCGTCGGGCGACCAGATGCCGTTGGATTCGGAAGCCTCGTCGTGGGTGACTTGCTTCATTTCTTTACCGTCAATTGAGACTACCCATAAATCGTAGTCAATTTTATTATCCTTGATGGATGGAGTCCCCATCCTGAAAAGCACCCATTTCCCGTCAGGAGAAACCTGAGGTTCGGAAATTCTCTTAAGCGAGTTCAGTGCTTCGGCAGTCATGACGTCCCCGCCTTTCAGGATGTCAATTTCAGCAGAAGCGCCGGGAGCATTTGATTCCCCGGCTTTTTTCCCACAACCGGTCATTAGAGCTCCAACCATTGCCACACCGATAATTAAATTGAATAATTTCATACAAATACCACATTGTTAGAAAATTATGTTTTTACAAAAAGGACAATTTAGTTTATTTCAAACAAACCCGCAACGCAATATTATTTTGCAGCCGCGAGAAAAAATTCGTGTTTATTCAAAAATTTTTAAATATTTTAATGATTTGTTCGTAATAGCATATTGTAGAAGCACGGTTGGTGCTGTTTTTTTTAACTTAACAGAAAGGTGATTTAGGATGAAGGACCAGATGACAAGTCTGTATGAGCAGATCAAAACCCTTTGGGCTGAATTCGATACGAACCACGCGAAGCACTTCAACGGAAACAAAGCAGCAGGCATGAGGGCCCGTAAATCATTGGGAGAATTGAAGAAACTCGTAACTGAGTATCGTAGAATCTCGATTGAACTGGACAAAGAAAACTAGTCGCTCTTTATTTTTTCCAAAAGAGGCCGCGCCGGCGCGGGGGCCAGCATGAAATTGCATTTCAGGGCAGGGCTGCCGCGATAAGTCGGACGCGGCCTCTTTGTGTTCGGGCCTGAAGAACAGGGACGCAAGAAAATACAATAATAAAAATCGACCTGATCCGATTTGTTAGATATTGAAAAATTTGAAAAAATTCGGCACGCCATTTATTGTGATAATTGAAAAGAGGTTTCTTACTGATATTATTGCGGGGCTGAACATGAAAAACCGAATTATTCTTGCCGTTGTGGTTTTTTCAGTGTCGATATGCTCGATTATTCTTTTTGCGGGCTCGGAGGCTGCACAGAGCAAGCAGGTTAAGACTGAAATCAACAAGATGAGCAGCCAATATGGCGACAAACTGAT
The DNA here is from genome assembly GCA_964538535.1 of uncultured Hyphomicrobiales bacterium. Lineage (GTDB taxonomy): Bacteria > Bacteroidota > Ignavibacteria > Kapaibacteriales > UBA2268 > CAZIHB01. Next base: position 5,735 of record CAZIHB010000140.1, read on the forward strand.
CGAAGCCTTCTACTCGATCGACGAACTGCGGCCTTTGGCTATAATCAAATTGGGTAAGACTTCCCAGATGTATAAAAACGAATGGATTCCGCCGCTGAAGTTAGTAAGCGTATTGACAAAAGAAGAAAAGGAAGATCTGAAAACTCAGCTGACAGATCAGATAGCCGGTATGAATCCCGACAGAAGGTTGCTGATCATTGCAAAATTGCATGGCTGGATAGCCGGAAGCCTGCAGATCAGCCTTTTG
>CAZIHB010000141.1:0-5977 GCA_964538535.1 uncultured Hyphomicrobiales bacterium
TCCCAAATTGTTCTTCTGTAAGAATTTGCTTCAGCCCGTACATTTTATCCGTGATCGACTGGAAAAACTCGTTTTGGGCTTTGATGAATTTATCTGATTTTCTGGCTATTTCGCTTTTGTCTTTGCCCTCAAGAGCTGTTTTCAGCTCGCCCATGGCCTCATTCATGGATACTTCTTTTTCTTTGATTTTATCATCAAGAGCTTTATACCTTGCGAGGAACTTATCGCTTGTCGCTTCGTCCAAATCGAGGACTTCAAGCATTTTCATCTTTTTTAGCGACTCGATCCGCTCTTTGGCCTTGCATTCAGGTCCACCCTGACGCGACGAAGCGGAGAAAGGTGCAATGCACAGAATGAGGGCGATGCAAAGCAGGTTAGTAATCTTTGATACTGACATTGCTCAGGTCCTCGATTAGTAATTGCAAATCAGCTTCGTTATACTGAGCAAATTCGTCGATGAGAGTGTTAACGGTTGTTATATCAGAATTTGCAAGATTTTCGGTAACTGTGCTGCCTGCAGTATTCGATATTTCGTCCGCTATCAGCTGGTCAAGCTCATTCACATCGTCATCCGTTTTGGCAAGCTCGTGCACCGGAGGATCCACTGGTTCGGAATCGAGAGTTGCGTTGATAATCTCGCTTGGAGTGACAGAAGAATCGACAAGGGACGATACATCCGACTCCTTTAAAATCATCTGCCTGGCTGCTTGAGGTGCAGGGTTGTCATTTTTTTCAAAATTCTGAAAATACACGAACGCCATGGCAATCACTGCCATGATGGGAATGGCAGTTCGATAGACTTTTCCTTTTGTCAGTCTTGATTTTGATGTCGTTTCGTACTTTTTTTTCAGCACTTGCACGGAAAGGTTTCTTGCCCGGTGTTCGATCTTTTTATTAAAATCCATTTTCTCGACTTCATCGAACACCTTTCTTACGGTTTTAATTTCATCAATAAGATCAGGATAGGAAGGCAAGGAATTTTCGAACCGGAGGGAATCCCCGGTTTCAAGCCTGCCGAAGATATAGTCCGGCAGCAATTCTTCCATTTGCTTTCGATTCAGTTGTTCAGGTTTATTGTTTTCCATGATGACACCCCACCCACTTAAATAAAAAGTTCTTTTTTCTTATCGAGCGAGTCGGCCAGTTTTTTCACGGCCTGGAAATAGTTAGCTTTCAGCCCGCCAACGCTCGTGCCCGTCATTTTGGATATTTCGTCGTAGCTAAGATTTTCATAGTATCTGAGCGCGAATGTTTCTCTTTGCTTTTCGGGCAGCCGTAGTAAAGATTTTGTGAAATAATCCTCGAATTCGGAGCTTTCAAGCTTGTCAGCCGGGTTGAAGTCATTGTTAGCAAGCTCGTTCAAAGCAATGCTGCTGTCTCGCAAGAAAATTGAGAAGAACTTTTTCTTTCGTTTCTGATTTAAGCAAATATTCGCGGTAATCCTGTAAAGCCATGTTTTCATCGAGCTTTTGCCCTTGAAGGACCTGATATTGCTCAAGGCTTTGATAAAAGCTTCCTGCGCTGCGTCGTCTGCATCCTCGTAATTGCCCAAATATCTGTAAGCCGTTGAGAAAACGAACCGTTGATATTTACGCACGAACATTGTTGCTGCACGGTCGCTGCCCGTTTCGCAGTATTCTCTTACCAAATCCAGGTCGGCATCATATGGCAAAGCTTTTGCATCCACTCGTGGTTATTGCCTGAATATTTTTAATGTTTGCTGGTTAGACACTTTTTTTGGAAAAAAGGTTTAATATGTTTCAGCTTGCTGCGTAATTGAAGCTGTCCGAACAGCTCACAGAAATGTTGAGTTATTCGGACAGCCTGAACATTGTTTATTTTGATATTTCGAGTATTTTATACTCAATCAATCCTGATGGCACTTTGATGCTAACAACTTCTCCGATTGTTTTCCCCATGAGGGCTTTTCCGATTGGAGAGCTGACGGCAAGCTTGTTCAATTCAAAATCGGCTTCTTCGGCGCTTACCATCTGATAATGTATAGTTTCGTTTGTTTTTGTATTCTGCAGCTTTATTCTCGACAAGATATAAATCTTGTCGTCAGGAAATTCGTCAGGTCTTATCACCTGAACGCGAGACAGCAATGAACTGAGCTGGCTGATTTTCAATTCAAGCAGCCCCTGTGCATCTTTTGCTGCGTCGTAATCGGCATTTTCCGACAAATCGCCGTGCGACCTCGCTTCTGCTATTTTTTGAGCGATTTCTTTTCTTCCTTTTGTTTGAAGATGAATCAGTTCTTCTTCAATTTCTTTGACTCTGTCCTTTGTCATGTAAACAGTGTCGCCCATTTTCTATATCTCCTAAATTGCACAAAAATCCAGATCAATAACATATAAAAAAAAACTAAGCCATTATCAGATAACGGCTTATTTTATCGTGACGGTAACTAAGCCCAATTTACAAATTATGGAGGATATGTCCTAATTTTGTTTTTTTTGTCTGCAAGTAATTGATATTTATGTCGTTTGCAGGGATTTCTATTGGCACGAGCTCGTGGACTTTCAGGCCATATGACTCAAGCCCTACCCTTTTCTTCGGGTTGTTCGTTATCAATTTCATATTGCGCACCCCGAGCGAAGCCAGAATTTGAGCACCGATGCCATAGTCCCGAGGGTCGGCGGCGAATCCGAGTTCGATATTGGCTTCAACCGTGTCCAGGCCTTGCTCTTGCAGCGCATATGCTTTGACTTTGTTTATCAGCCCGATTCCCCTGCCTTCCTGGCGCATATATAGAAGCACCCCTTTTCCTTCCTTCTCTATCATGCTCATTGCTTTGTGAAGCTGCGAGCCGCAGTCGCACCTGAGCGAGCCGAACACGTCTCCGGTGAGGCATTCGGAGTGCACCCTGACAAGTATATTCTCATCCGGCTTCCAATTCCCTTTAACCAGGGCCACGTGCTCTTTGCCGTCAAGAACGTTGGCAAACACCTGCAATTCGAAATTGCCGTATGCCGTGGGTGCGCTAGCCTTGGCCATGCACTTAACAAGGTTCTCGGTTCTGAGCCTGTATGAAATCAAGTCTTTGACGGTGATAATCTTCAGATTGTACTTCTCGGAGAATTCCCTGAGTTCCTTCAGCCTGGCCATGGTGCCGTCCTCGCTGATTATCTCGCAGAGCACACCGCTGGGCTTCAGGCCCGCAAGCCGCATCAGATCGACAGTGGCCTCGGTGTGGCCAGCGCGCCTCAGCACACCTTCTTTTTTTGCTATGAGTGGAAAGACGTGCCCGGGGCGGAGGAGATCTTCCGGTTTGGTCGAGCTGTCGGCCAAGCCTCTGACGGTTTTTGCACGGTCATGAGCAGAGATTCCTGTTGTTGTCCCGTGAGCATAATCGACGGAGACTGTAAATTTGGTGTCGTGCAGCGCGGAATTCTCGCGAACCATCACGTCAAGGTTAAGTTCTCGTGCCCTTTCCTCCGTGATCGAAACGCAGATAAGTCCCTTTGCATGTGAAGCCATGAAGTTAATGGCTTCGGGAGTGCATAGATCGGACGCTACAACGAGATCTCCCTCGTTCTCCCTTTCTTCATCGTCCATCACAATGATCATTTTGCCGGACTTGAGATCTTCAATTGCTTCTTCTATTGTATTCATTTGGTTGCCACAAGTAAAATAAATAATAAAATCTTCCACCATTTTCATGGTGAAAGATCTATCAATATAAGGAAAATATATCTAAGTATCAATTTTCTTTTTTCATTGCTACGGCTGATCTTTCGAACCTCATTTTTACGTTGTCAGCCACTTGCAAAACAACTGTCTTGTCGTCAATTTCGACGACCGACCCATGTATTCCGGCTGTAGTGACGACCTTGTCACCTTTTTTGATGCTGTTGAGCATCTGTTGCATTTCTTTCTGGCGCTTCTGGTTCGGCCTGATTATCAAGAAATAGAATATGAGCATAATGGCGCCAAAGAAAATCAATGTCGATATCATGCTTCCGCCGCCACCCTGAGCTCCATTTGGAGCAGCCATCGCCGAAACTGGTGATATGAATCCAAACATTATCCAACCTTGCAATTGTTTCTACAAATCACTATTCTTAAACTTATACAATATATCATTTTTCCAGTCAATAAAATCACCGGAAATTATTTTTTCTCTCGCGGTGCGTGCCAGCCAGAGGTAAAACGCGATATTATGATGGGTGGCCAGCTGCAGAGCGAGTATTTCTCCGGCGATGAACAGATGACGGAGATAGCCGAGAGTAAAATTGCTGCTCGCGTATGATTTTACTTCAGGATCTATCAATTCCTTTGAAAATTTGTACTTTGCGTTTTTGAGGTTGATCTTGCCCCTCGATGTGAATATCTGCCCGTTTCTTGCGTTTCTTGTAGGCATCACGCAGTCGAACATATCTATGCCGAGTGAAATGCCTTCAAGAATATTCTCGGGAGTTCCCACTCCCATAAGATACCTCGGGTGATCATGCGGCAATTTGTCCGTGCAGTGCTCCACGAGCTCATACATAAGCTCGGTTGGTTCTCCCACTGACAGGCCGCCGATTGCATAGCCATCGAACCCTATTTCCACCATCCGGTTTATATACTCACTTCTCAAGTCAGGATACATGCCGCCCTGCCCTATTCCGAATTGAATCTGGCCATGGCCCCAGAGTGGCTCCGAAGCATTGAATGCTGCACGTGACCTTTCTGCCCAGTTAAGAGATATTTCCATCGATTTGGCCACGTAGCCCGGATCTGACGGGTATGGGACGCACTCGTCAAGCACCATCATTATGTCCGACCCGAGAATTCTCTGGATTTCAACCACGTTTTCAGGTGAAAAATAATGCTTGGAACCGTCAATATGCGACCTGAATTCTGCACCTTTGAGCGTAAGTTTTCTCAGGTCCTTGAGTGAAAAAATCTGATAACCGCCGCTATCCGTAAGTATTGCGCCATTCCAGTTCATGAACTTGTGCAATCCTTCAAAATGCCTCATCACGTCCATACCCGGGCGCAAGTAGAGATGATAGGTGTTACCGAGGATGATTTTTGCACCGTTTTCCACAAGTTCTCTCTGCTGGAGTGCTTTCACGCTGCCCTGCGTTCCCACCGGCATAAAAACCGGTGTCGGGATCTCGCCGTGCCCTGTGCGAAGCACACCGGCTCTGGCTTTGCTTCTGGTATCTGTATGTTTAAGTGTAAAGATGCTTTCCATTTTAATTTCAGCTTGACAAAAAAAAGCAAAGATAAGAATATGAGTGTGCCCCAAAAAGTGATTTATCTTTCAAACTTGTTTTGAAATAGACCAAATTCAATATATTTGCAGACAAATTTTTTTTGGCCTTAATTCGGTGGGTTTATGGACTACTTAAATCTGACAAAAGAAGAACTCTTGAAAGTGCTGCAAAGCCGGGATGCTGTCATTCAGTCCTTGAGCCTTAAGAACAAAATACTTGAAGACGACAATGAGTCTCTGAACAGCTTATTGGCTGCCTGCAGTGATAGAGATGGATCGGAAAAAATCAGGTGTTTGCTGGGAAAATTGCAGGAAAGCCGCGATAAGCTGGCCGAGAAAAAGCAGTTTCTTTCTGATACTCATATAATAGGCAAATTTGGCAGCTGGATCTGGAACCTGAAAACCGAAATGATCGGATGGTCTGCAGAAACCCTTGAATTATATGGAATAAAAAACGTAGAGGAACAAAAATATGATACCTTCACGAAGCTGATTCATCCTGATGACAGGGAATTTGTAGGAATGGCGATACAGAATGCTATTAAGCAGAACACTCTGTTTGATGTGGATCATCGGGTTGTGCTGCCAAACGGAAAGACTATTCATGTGAATTGCAAAGGTATGGTGAAATATGATCAGAACGGGGAACCTGATTCCATAATCGGAGTAATTCGGGAAATAACAGAGAGAAAGAAACAGGACGAGGTGCTTGAAAAAAACCTGTTGCTCACTAATCATATGCTTTCGGCAATCCACGAGGGAATCATAGTT
>CAZIHB010000142.1:0-5969 GCA_964538535.1 uncultured Hyphomicrobiales bacterium
CCGCACCCAATCATCAAAGACAACAATACATGGAACAATAACTACCTTATCCCATAATAAATTTAATAATAATATTTTTAATACAATACCATATTTTCGTTTTGCCATTATCTTATATGTGGTCACATTGCTTGATAAACTGTTTTTTCGCCCGTTCCGCGGAACGGATAGAAATTGTAAAAAATAATCCGCGGTTATTTTTTTATAATTTTTACATCAACTAATTATTATCTTTGTCCTTCCTTCACTTGCTTTGGCCTTTGCCATTTTCAATTTATTCCGCCTGCTCCGCGGCCGGTTTTTCCATCCTGCTGCACCCCCGAAAAAAACGGCCGATCACGCTGTATAAGCTTCAACATGATTGGCCGTATCGATTTTTTTATGTTTATGCAGTCACTTGATTTTTTCAGAATGCTCCTTTTTCCTGCCCATTATTCAATTATTATTTGTTTATTTTATATAAAGCCGGACAGCGAATCATATTAATACCCTTGAATAACACACTCCGTGCAAGCATATTTCAGGGCGACGCCCAAATCACCTGCTCACGATAAACCCGCCAAAACGTGCTGCTGCACCGATGCCAAGTTTATATTGATATATTCCACGGGCCAGGCCTGAAGTGTTCAGGTTCATGGTCTGCATACCGCTCACATCGCATGAGTGCTCTGCACTCATCACTATTCTCCCGAGAAAATCATAGACATCGAGACGGCATATTTCAGGGGCCCGGGCCATGAATGATATATTCACGTTGTCCGCGCACGGGTTCGGGCAGGCACTGCTTGAATTAATTTCCCCGGGGCCCGTTGTTTCATCCACGGGCAGGATGCGGCCTGTCGGCCCGGGAGTGAGGCTGGTAAGTTTAGTTATATAATTCAGCACCACCTCGAATTCAGTTATCTTCTGGGTTGTATCCAGATCCTGAATTGGCAGGCTCATTGCCTGCAGCATCATAACGACGAACTCGTTGGACGTCACGGAATACAGCTTTGAGGTGTCAACAGCCGATCCATTCACTTCAACGCTCACGATCCTTGATAGCGGGGGGTGAGTCAGGTCGCTCGTGTATTTAATCCCGCCGGTCTGCAGCAGGTAGTCATCAATAATATTCAGCCTGGCAAGCCCCAATTCTATTCCTGCCAGAATTGTAGAGCCCTTCACCTTGAATTTTGCCATCTTGTAGCCAAGAGTGTTAAATGTGTTGAAGCCGTACCCGATCATTCTATATATATCATCGGGAGTAACGGGCCCTTTATATAACGGCTGGGCGGTGCTTCCCGAGGGCTCGATTGCTATGTCCGTTTTGCCGAAATCAAGAAATGCATCGCAGACCAGGTTCCCGACCGGAGTATCAAGAATGCCGGGCTTCGTGAAATCAATGGTCGGCGTCTCTTCAAAATATTCTTGTGCCTCGGCAATTTTCGTTGAAAACATCGGGCCGAAATCAGTCTCGATTTTGCCCTTCATCTGATCGACAGCCGCTTTCACCGGCGGAGCTTCCTGAATGGCCGAATCAACTTTTATCAGCTGAAAATCGGCTATACTCACCTTGTTGTCCTTATATTCCAACACGGTTTTGCCCGCGTATTGATAATACGCCCCGACATAGACAGCCGGCACGGTACCGCCGTTGCGGGCAGGCAGCTGGAGCGGAGCGGCGTCCTTCCGGTGATCATGCCCGCCGAGTATCAGATCAATGCCGTCAACATTCGCGGCTACTATCTTGTCGGCTTCCAGCCCGAGATGCGAGAGCATGATAATTATTTTGCAATTTTCCGATTTCAGCGCAGCCACGGCCTCGGCTGCCAGTTTCGGAACGCTGTCGTCGAATGATGCCGGCGATGGCATGGATATCGTGTTGGCATCAGGAGTAGTGACGCCAAATATGCCGATTTTCAGGTTGTTCCTTGTTATAATTGCTGTTTTCGATATAAAACCATTGAGCGTGTCCAGTGCGGAATTTCCGTTTGTCTTGAAATTGGCCGAGAGAAGCGGGAACGCCCCGGCCTCGAATCCCGCCCTGATTGATAATTCCAGGACTTTTGGCCCGAGGTCGAACTCGTGATTGCCGAGAGCCATGGCATCGCAGCCTATCTGCTTCAGCAGACCGAGCTCGGCCGCGCCGAAATATTCGTTGTAGAAAAGGTCTCCGATGCAAAAATCTCCCGAATGGAGAAGAACCACACCTGTATCCTGCTGCCTTATCATCTCCTTCAGGGTGGCAAGGCGCGCAATGCCGCCCGATAGTCCATTCAGGTTCTCATCCCTCGGGGCTCCGGGGCTGAGGCAGGAATGCGTGTCGCCGATATTGATTATCGTAATCTTCTCGGCAGACGCGCTGCCTGCTGTAATCAATAATGCGGACAATAACAGAAATATGTTTCTGATCATGACAACCTCCGATAATATTATTGAAAACATTATAAAACGGCTCTTTTTTGCCGGATGGCAAGCTGCATTTTATTTCCCTTGCCCGTGCTGCCCGCCCGAATATTCTTGTTCAGCACCCTCTTATTGGCATGATCCTTCTGAAACACGGTAAGCTCGAAATAGACGAACGTGCAGATAACCATCCTGAAAAGAAACAGGAAGATCCCGGTGTGCTTTTCCTGCCCGAATATGAACTTGAGCCACCTTTTCATTATGCTTCCGATGGAATAGAATGACCTCGTCACCTCCCTGTAGGCCTCAAGGATTTCATCGTTTGTCAGCGTCTTGTGGCGGAAGACTATATGGTCCCCCTCGTAATGGCTCAGGTTGGTATCGGTTATGCGGTCGTCTCCATTTATCTCGTGATAGAGCGGTGTGCCGTAAATCGGGATGGCTATAGACGGCAGTATGGCCGAAACTCCCGTCTCTGCCAATTTCTTGGGCAATTCGCGGTAATACTCCGGTGTATCCGACTCGAGGGCAAAAATCAGCCCGTTGAAAGTAAGTATCCCGCGCTTGTGAAGCTTGGAGAATAATTCCCTGTATTCGCCGGACCTGTTTTGCTTCTTGTTCACGCAGGCCAGGCTCTCGTCATTCAACGACTCCATGCCGATAAATGCCATCACGCAGCGCGCCTCGGCCAGGCATTCCACGAACTCGTCATCCTTCAGGCATTCGATGCTGAATTGCACTCCCAGCCCCCAGAATTTCAATTTCGCGATTTCCCTAAGCAATTTCTTAGCGTAAGCCAGGTCGCCTCCAAGGTGGTTATCGAGCAGCATCGCCATCTTTCGTTTATAAAACGGGAGCCCTCTCGTATTCTTCAAGTCCCTGATGACGTCGCTCACAGGCCTCATCCTGAAGGGGAGTTTCTCGATGGCAAGCTGGCAATACGAGCAATTGTGCGTGCAGCCCCTCGTGGCTTCGGTTACGATCGGCACGGAGAACTGCTTCTCGACAAGGTCATAGCGCGGCGGCGGGATGTTCACGAGATCGGGCAGGCCCTTGCTTTTGTAAACGGGCTTCATGCTGTTTGTCAGAAAATCATTTATTATATCATGCCACACATTATAGGCTTCACCGATGCATATAGAATTGAAATGCTCGAGGCACATTTCCGGATATGTGGTACAGAACTTGCCGCCGCCCACCACATACTTGCCCAGAGTCCTGAATCTCTCAGCCACGCTGAAGGCATGGCTGGCCAGATAATCCATGAAACTGATGGCAATCATATCGGCATCAGTATTGTAATCAATGGGGCGCACCATCTCGTGGAGCACTTCCACATCGACAATATCGGGCGTCATGCCTGCCAGCAGAATACCCGGCAGCGGCGGGGCGGGATTCTTCGCGTAGTAGGGTTCCTCGTCCGTCAGGTTCTGGAAGAGGACAATAATCAGAATTTTCAGCTTTTTCATGCCATGCCCCCTTTAATTCAGCACATCCACGCTCGCGGGAAGCACCTTTGTTCTCAGGGCTTCTTCGAACGCTGCGGCAAGTGTTTCAATATCTTCTTTCGTGTGATCGGCCATCAGGCTTGCGCGAAAGCATTGCTGCGCCACGGGCACGGCCGGAAATTCGATAGCGTTGACAAATACACCGCGCTCACTCATTATCCTTGATGCTTCGCGCAGGTTCACTGCCTCGCCCACGTGAATCGGTAAGATAGGTGTTTGCGGATCAATGTCAAACCCGTGCTCCCTGAAGCATTTCCCTGCATATACCACGTTATCCCTGAGCCTCTCGACGGGCGACTTATCCCTCTCCAGCTCCTCGAGGCTGGCAAGAAGCACCGCGCAGATGACAGGCGGCATTGAAGCTGAGAACATGTAGGAATTAGCGAAATACCTCAGGTATTCAACCACGGCTTTATCAGCAGCCACGAATCCGCCGGAAACAGCGAAGCTCTTGCTGAAAGTTCCGACTGTCGCGTCAATATTTTTTTCCACGCCGTATTTCTCGGCCGTTCCATGGCCATTCCCGCCAAGCACCCCGGTGCCGTGGGCATCATCAACGATGAGAAAAGCACCGTGCCGCCGGCAGATTTCCACTATCTCGCCAAGAGGCGCTATATCACCGGACATTGAATAAACACCCTCGACGGCAACGAACAAATCCTTTCCGGCACTTTCGTCCCTGCAGGCTTTCTTTTCAAGCATTTCTTCAAGGCCGGCCATGTCGTTATGCCGGAATTTGAACGGCCGGCACCCTCCGAGCCTCAGGCCGTCCGCGAAAGAAGCGTGGCAGCTCTCGTCCATGACAACCACGTCGCACGGCGTAATCAAGGCACTTGCCATACCGAGATTCGCACCGTACCCGCTCGTGAAAAGCAACGCGGACTCGGCACCCTTCATCGCCGCGAACCGTTCCTCCAATTCCTTGTGCAGCTTTGTATATCCGTTCAGTATCGGGGGGCCGCCAATACCCGTGCCGTATTTCTTCATTATCTCGAGCGCGCGGTCCCTGATGCAGGGATTATTCGCGTACCCGAGGTAATTATTCGAGCCGAACATCAGCATGGTGCGCTCCCGCTTGGCATATTCGTCCCACACCCTGGCTGTCCGGCCCGTGTCAGAGCAAATCAGCCTGAATTGCCTGAATTGCTCGCGGGCCTTCAGGGAATCGAGAAATTCTTCGAACAAGCGCGTTCTCTCGGCAAGCTTCAGTTTCCTTCCCTTAAGAAGCATTTCCCTGAGATCGAAGTTCTCGCCTATGGATGAACCTGTTTCTGCCTTCATGATTATTTGCCCTCCATAATGATAACTTTCGAGAGCAAAACTAATTTTTTATCTCTTCGCCGTTGTCACACGGGAGTAAAACTTATGTCAAAAATATGTCATGCCTTTAACTTGTTGTCCAAAGTCATCAGTTCGGTGATATAAGCTGCAATTCCGCTTTCGCCGCGCACATCCAGTTTCCTGATTTCGGCAGGGTCAATGCTGTGTTTATTACCATAAAGCTCGAACCCTACACCCGGGGATTGCACCACCCTGCCCACCTTGACAGCCTCGAATCCTGCTGCGGAGTAATCTTTCAGAAATTCTTTCTCGTTTCTCTCGGGAATGCTGAATAGCAGCTCGTATTCCCCATGCACTCCTGCCAGCAGCAGCCATGGCGGGAATCCGGCATCAAGCGCGAGCACGGCTGCTTCCCCGTCGATCATGTGCCTGAAATCTTCCAGCTCGAACCCGACATGATTAACTGCAGCAAGCTCGCTGAGGCCAGCCATCATTCCGTCGCTCGAATCAATGCAGGCAGACGCGTGGCGTTCGATCACTTTTGCCTCGGCAAGGCGGGCAATCGGGGCATAATGGAAGGTTTTCAGGTTCCTCAGCAATTTAAACACGGCATATGCGTTGCCCCTTCCGAAACGAGCGGTCGCGTATATCAGATCCCCCGGATTGCATCCCCTTCTCGACAGGCGTCCCGATGCCCTGCCAATGGCAGTGGCGGAAAGCGCCAGGGAAGGGCCGAAATTCGTATCGCCGCCGAGCACGTAAGTGCCGTACCTGCCGCATGATTCGGCTATCCCC
>CAZIHB010000143.1:0-5930 GCA_964538535.1 uncultured Hyphomicrobiales bacterium
GAGAAAATCACCGTGACCCCTAATCCCGCGGCCGGCAGGGCCGAGATTGGCATCGTGCTGAGCGAGTGCCGCACCCTGAAGCTCAGCCTGCATGACGAGAGCGGAAGGCCCGTCAGGATACTTGCTGAATACGCCTACATGAAGCAGGGCGAGAACATATTCAATGCCGATTTCAGCGGGCTGCCGCCCGGCATTTACCTTGTCTCTGCCACCAGCGATCACGGCGAGCAGGCAGTAAGGCGGATTGCTGTCTCGAGGTGATGAGCCGGCCAGGTTATATTCAAGATCAGAAAAAAAAAGCTGCCGCGAAAATCAATTCACGGCAGCTTTGCTGCATTGTACATGTTCAGGCAGCATTATTCTGATCGAAAAAGCGGCTACCAGACAACAAGCTCTTTGAACTTCTCAGTGGGCAGGGATTTCGGCCTCGTGATCGGCAGGCCGTAAGCCCTGGCGACAACGGCCTGCGAGGCTATGCCAATCGCGCGCGACATGCTGAACAGCACCGTGTAGAAGCTGAACTCGGTCAGCCCGTAGTGATAAAGCAGAGCGCCTGAGCCGGCATCCACGTTGGGCCACGGGTCTTTGATCTTTTTGACCTGCATGAGCACTTTCGGCACCACCTCGTAGATTTTCGACACGGTGGCGAATACGGGATCGTTCGGAAGATACTTTTTCCCGAACTCGAGGAAGGCCTCGAACCTCGGGTCTGTCACCCGCAGCACCGCATGGCCGTATCCGGGCACGACCCTGCCGGATTCGATGGTGTCCCAGGCGAATTCCTCCAATTCTTCATGGGAAGGTTCGCCGCCAAACTTATCCATGGTGTCGAGAACCCATTTAAGGCATTCCTGGTTCGCAAGCCCGTGAAGCGGGCCGGCAAGGCCGTTAAGGCCGGAGGAGAGCGAATAATAAAGGTCCGAGAGCGCGGAATTGACGATCGATGCGGCGTAGGCGCTGACGTTTCCGCCCTCATGGTCGCAGTGCAGTGTCATGTAGAGCCTCATGAGCTTGCTGAACTCCCCGTTATTATCCCCAAGGCCGAGCATGTGCACGAAATTGGAGCTCCAGTCCTTCCTGGTGTCTGGCGAGATCCTGTTGCCCTTCTCGAACCTCTTGCGGTAAACGTAGGCAGCGATGGCCGGCAGCTTCGCGATGATATTCAGCATATCCTCGAGAGTGGCGTCCCAGTACTCGTTTTTCCTCATTCCCGCGTCGTATTTTCTGGCGAAAACGGATTCCCTCTGCATGGCGAGAATTGCCGTGCTGAACATGGTCATCGGATGTGAATCCGATGGCATGTCGTTAATGATATGCCAGACGTACTCGGGCACGTCGCCTCTTTCGGCAAGCTCGTTCTGCAGGTTCGAAAGCTCCTCGTTTGTCGGCAGGTCGCCGGTCAGCAGCAGCCACATAACTTCCTCGGGCAGCTTGTCCCAAAGATTTTTCAGGGCTATGCCGCGGATGATAAGCCCCTTGTCGGGCGGCACCTCGGAAGTATCGCACACCAGGCCGTAAACTCCCCTCAATCCGCCGTAAGCCTGCGACAAAGTAACTTTAGAGACAACCTTGTCGCCGTGTTCCTGGAGCATGTTCCGGATTTCTTCGATTTTACCCGGAATCTTCGAAGCAAATTTGTTTTTCAGCATTGACATAATGATGCTCCTAAAAAAATAATTCTTTCTATGTAAAAAGACCAGACTTATCACCCCGGATCTTCGCAAACCTTAAAAAAGCAGACCCGCCCGCATCCATTTTTCCGGCCGCAGCCGCGAGAAACAAAACTCTGACTAAATGATAAAACTACGAAGCGTCGGATTTATTTTTATTTATCCGGAAAATTTTATAAAAATTTTCAGCAGGCTGAACTTATTGGCTCTGATGAATATAAATGGGCGCCGGCGGCGTGGCATGAATGCCCGAAATTCAATATGCAAAATATATCTATTAATTAATATTAAATAGCACGCCCGGCAGTCGCCGTTCTTCGGTGCAGCGGCAGCCCGGCCCGAGTATTATGATGAATTGATCCCGGCCGGATGTCGTTTCTTTCCTCGAAGAATTTTCTATTATCGGGTTTTATAGTTATATTAATATAAATAAGAATGCCGGACTGAATTTTTTCGCGTGGCAGGAAGTGCAGTATTAAAATTGTTGGATAGCGTGGCAGGCTGAAAAAGATGAGAGCAAGCGATATTTACGAGAGGGAAGAGAAGACGATAGCCTCGAACCGCAGGGCAAGGCATGATTATGAAGTGGTGCAGGTGCTCGAGGCGGGAATCATGCTTCAGGGCACCGAGGTGAAGTCGCTGAGGGCCGGGAAATGCAGCCTGCAGGATGCTTATGCCGGCTTCAAGTCCGTTCAGGAGGACGAGCTGTGGCTTTTTAACCTCCACATAAACGAGTATGAGCACGGCAACCGCGAAAATCACCTGCCGAAGCGGCCGAGGAAATTGCTCGTCAACGCGCGGGAAGCAAGGAAGCTGCACACCCAGGTGAACGAGAAAGGCATCACGCTCATCCCGCTTTCCCTTTATTTTTCCGGGCATATCGTCAAGGTTGAGCTTGGAGTGTGCCGCTCGAAGAAGAAATTCGACAAGCGCGAATCCACCAAGGAAAGGGAGACAAAGAGAGAGATAGACAGAAAGTTCAAGTATAAATAAGCTCGATGATCTGCTGGAAAACTTGAAAAAAAAAGCCCGGTGATGCGTCCGGGCTTTTTTTTGCAGTGTGAGGGAGTGCCGCGTTTCAGGAACGCGAATCTTTCAGTTCCCGGCTGTTGTTCGATTCAGCCTTCTCGTTGACTATTTCGGCCTCGTAGCCCATCTTCCTGACGGAATCTATTATATCATCGGAAGAAACAAGTTTTTTGTCATACTTGACGGATAGAATTTTCGTATCCATCTTCAGCTCGGCTTCCAGAACGCCCTTCAGATCGGTTACCTTGCTTTCAATTCTATTCTTGCACATGGCTGAATAGGCCGATGTCCGGATTTTGACGCTGGATGAATTATCTTTACCCGCACTCTGAGCAAAAGACGCCGATGCAATAATAAGCGTGCTGAGCAAAAATGCAGCAACGAAGCGAAACATATTTCTTTTAGTCATGTCGATTATCCCACTGAGAATTTGTAAGAAAAAATAATTCCAAGAACAAAGGTATGTACGAGAAAAAGATATAAAGGTTTCAGATGTTACTGAATTAATTTATTAATTATCAAGCAGATCAGACGCCGCCGACAATCTTCTTTTCGGGTTTGAATTTCAGCTCGTGGCGCGCCGGCTTGTAGTCGTTGCCGATCCCGTTCATGGCCAGGGCAATGCTAAGATTTGCCTCGTCCTGCACGTTGTCGAGATAGAGCAGCGAGATCGTCCCGGCATCCGGGTTAACAAAAATATCAACGATTCCCGGTGTGTTGGCCAGCAAGGAGCTGATGTTTTTCTCGCTCATGTAGTCAATTCTGTCGATCGCGAACACCGTTTCGGTTATTCCGGCAAATTCCCTGTCTCCTTCCAGCCTGGCCTCAACTTTCAGTTCGGCAAGCTTTTCTTTCACTTGGTAGGGCAGCAGCAAGGCAGGGTCGTACATGATGTGCACCCTGTTGTGGTTCTCGTCGTTGAAGAAGTCAACAACACCTTTCAGATTGCCGAGCCCCTCGGCTATCGTGTGCCTGTCGTGCTTGTCGATAGTCATCACGGATAGTTCTTTCAAAGTGTCGGCCCTGAGAGCGGGAGCTGCCATCATTACTGCAAACGCGCCCGCCGCAATTGCCATCCACGTAACCCCAAACTTTTTCATAACTCCTCCGTATTTTACTCTATCGATGAGCATTTAGGGCTCATCATCAAGAAAACTTATTGTGTTATACGCAAAGGATTCGGAAAAGGTTTCACACGAGGTAATAAAAAATTGAGACGTTGAATAATCGGATATATATATGCTATTAATAATAGCCGGCCGGAAGCACTGCTGTCAACAGGTTTTGAAGAGTGGACCGCGGGCAGATTGAAGCGGAATATATACAACAAGGCCGTTCCATGTTGCTTCCACGTTGGACGCTTGGAACAGCCTTGCAAAAATTTTGATTTTTTTTCTTACGGCTTATTTACCCTCTGGCTGCGGATTCTGCTGATCCGGTGACGGCTGAGGTTTTGCAGCGGGCATAGCTTTCATTGGTGGAACTGTCGAAGGAACTTCAACGCCTTCGGTCACGGCTTTTTGAGTTTCTGTTGTCTGGCCGACAAAGAACTTGTTAGTAATGACTGCCAGCAGAATGATACTGATTGAGAGGCCGATCGTAAACTTTACGAGCTTATCCATGGCTTTGCGCGAGCCGAACATGGAAGTGAAAGAGCCGCCCAGGGAGCCCAGCCCCGAAACCATATCGCCCTTTCCCGGTTGAATAAGCACTGCACCCATGAGCAGTATCGAAAGAAAAATCATTATAATGATCAAAAAGCTTAGCATTTTTTCCACCTAAGAATTTTACTTAAAAAATCAGTTCTAAAATTAAGCAAGTTTATTTTTCTATCCAAATTATATTTAAGAGAAAATGCCCATGCCTTGAAGCAGGGCGGCTTACGCTAAAAATTCAGCAGGAAAATGGCCATAAGTGCTATAAACGTCGTTTTCAGCACAATTTTGGATTTTTCCTTGTGGTTCTTCTTCAGCGAGTGCCACATCCACGCGCACGTGCAGCAGATGGCGGCGATTGAAAGCGTGAGCAGGGCGCAGCCTGCCGCGCTGTAGTCCGCACCGATGTAGTGCTTTATGGATATGTTGTGCACTGAGCCGTAAACGATAAACAAGTGGGACACGTAAAGAAAGAGTGATTCCCTGCCGCAGAACTCCAGGAATCTGCCGGCTATCGTCGGCTTGACGTATTTTTCGCAGATGAACAACAGGGCAAATATTGAGGCGACAACAGACACCCTGAAGAAGGAATGCCCGATGGAGCCGAACCACCAGTCGCCGTAAGCGGCGCCATGATAGAACAGCTCGTGTGTCACGATAAGTACCGTGGCCAGAATAAAGCTTATCGAGGCAAGCCGGACGGCGAACCTTGACTTATCGCTCGAATGAAAGAAAAATCCCGTGAGGGCGGTGCCCATAAGGAAAAATCCACTCCATGGAACGAGAGGGAATTTGGAAACGGGCGGCTCGGCGAACCACGCAGCTATGAAGCTCGGGAGGGAATTGTACGGGTTCAGGCTCCACACTGCAGGCCCGATCAAAAAAAGCGTCACCGCGGCCAGAAAGGACACCCGTGAAAGCCTGCCGCGCGGCAGGGCAAGCGTTAGCCCGAGCGCGAGGAAGGAAGTCAGGACGATATTCTGGAGCACGTCGCACTCCGCGAACTTGTTGAAAGCAGCCGGTGGCATATAGAAAATGCCGAGAAAAGAGAATTGCGGCAGGTGTATCCAATATGCTATCGTCAAGATGAAGAGCAGCCTGCGGGGGTAAACGAGGAGCTCTGGGCCGAATGCCTTGTATTTATCTGCCTTTCTCTCGGCGTTGATGAAGAAGCCGGCTCCCGCGCAGAAAAGGAAAGCGACGGCAACGAAACCGTTGGAGATGTTCAGCAGGCCCCACGCCGGCCCGGACTTCAGCGCCGGCGACAAGAAAGAATTGAATACGTGTGTTTCGATCATCCATAGCACCGCGATGCCGCGCAAGTGATCAATGAACGCGAATCTTCCGGGGTTTATCGACTGCCTGCTTTCCATTTATTCATATAAAAGTAATAATATAACAGGTTGCAAAAATAGTTTATTAGGGCAAAGTTGAAAAATTATTTTTACTGCAGGGAAGAACAGGTTGCAAAAATAAAATTAAAAAAATAAAATTTGATATACTGCTGGCATGATTATTACTGACTTATTGGCATCTGTTCCTTAATTTTCAGAAATTGTCTGGTGAAAAGGTCGAA